>JAFOHJ010000145.1 GCA_017421885.1 Clostridia bacterium | reverse complement strand
GCTCTCTCCCTGAGCGAAAGAGGGGCATCGGTTCTTCAGAAGGGAGTTTATCCTCCCTATATTAACATTCTTTTTAACTGAGGTGTGAAATGAATAAGATAGATAAGATAGATAAGATTTATCGCCTGATGATGGAGTTCTACAGAGGCGATGCCCATCAGGTGCAGCATTTTGTGAAGGTCCATAGTTTTGCTGCTGTCATCGGCAGAGGGGAAGGACTTCCTGAAAGAGAACAGTTTATCCTTGAGGCAGCTGCCCTTGTTCATGATATCGGCATTAAGCCGGCAAAGGAAAAATACGGCAGCAGCCGTGGCCCTCTTCAGGAGCAGGAAGGCCCCGAACCCGCAGCAAAGCTCCTTACAGAAGCTGGGGTAGATAAAGAGGCCATTGAGCGTATCTGCTGGCTGGTAGCACATCATCACACCTATGAACCGGTTGAAGGCATCGATCACCGCATTCTGCTGGAGGCTGATTATCTTGTAAATCAGCATGAGGGCGGACGGGACAAAGATGCGGCAAGAAGTGCTGTTGAGGGCTTTTTCAGAACCCAAACCGGAACAGAACTTTGTAAGGTAATGTTTGATCTTTAAATAAAATAAGCCCCCTGACGTTAGTCAGGGGGCAATTTTTATGCATTTATTGGAAAACTATCAGCAGTACCTGTCGCGTTTGGATTTTATCTGGCCTTCAAGAGGGACGATAGCATGATGAGGGGCATTATGCTTTTCGATACATGCCCTGGCAGCTTCCAGATGCTCGGGTTCAAGAAGGATCGACATACCGCACGAAAGCTCGCCCTGAATGGCACGGGGAGCAGGGGCAATACGCGCTTTTATGCTGTCCTGCCTGAGCAGGTCAAGCAGGTAAAGACCTTGCTCATAATTTGCGAACAGAATATACCAGCGAATATTATTCTCTGCCATTGAGAAGTTCGATAAAGGCGCTTACACGTGTGCGGAGCTGCTCGGCATCGGTGTCGGCATAGTCGGTCTCGAGGCTGAGAACGGGGATGTTTTCTTCCTTAAGAGCATTTGCAACCGAGTATTTCTCTGTGTCATAGAGGCAGCAGAACTTCAGGCTGCAGTCAATGACACCGTCGACCTTATACTCCTTGCAGAGTCGAATGATATCATCGATTCTGCCTGTGTTGGGGGTGAAGCATGCGCAGTTTGTCTTCATATAGCGCTGCGACAGGGCCATGAACTGTTCGTCAAGCGTTGTGCCGTTTTCGTCTACGAGATTCTCGAAGTAACGTGTACCTGTGCACATCTCTTCACATACAACAGCGGCGCCGCTTGTTTCGATGATGTTGTGGAGCTTCCAGTTGGGAACAGCAAGGGGAGTGCCGGTGATCAGGATACGCTTTGTGCCTGCGGGAACGACCGATACTCCATCAGCAATGCGCTTCTCAAGCTCGTCGGCAAGGCGATTGCACATCTGAGCGCAGCGTACGGGATCGTCAAAGAAGGAGATCTGTGTCATCAGCAGAGCGTCACGGCCCGAGATAGGCAAGCATTCCGACTTTCTGCAGTTGTATACGCGCTGCAAAGCTTTGCGCTTTTCGTTGTGGATTTTGATGGATTCTGCCAGCTTTTCAGGTGTGATCTCATTACCGGTGAACTCTTCTACGATCTTTGCGAACTCGGCAATTTCTTCCTTCCACTTGAGAATATCCTTCTCGCGCTTCATCTGGGGGACATCCATGATATGCATGGGAACATCCTGTCCAAGAATCTCATAGGCCTTTTTCTTACCATCGCAGGTCGTTTCGCCTACATACATATCAGCAATGCGGAAGAAGGGACATGTCTTGCCGAGGCGTGC
>JAFOHJ010000144.1 GCA_017421885.1 Clostridia bacterium | reverse complement strand
TGCCGAGAACTGGGCCGAGACCGGGCTTGTCGGCATGGATTATGCCCGCGAGCCCTATATCATCAAAAGCGGCAATTATATCATGCTGACTGTGCATGAATCCGACCCCGAGGCGCTTCGGGCCGAGTTCGAGCGCCTTGTAGCCGAGATGGAAGAGAAATAAGATTTTTGTTGCATAAATCCAGTAATGCGTGATATACTGTAATCAGCCAAGAAGTTGAGAAGGCTATTAGCAATCAAACAAAATGGAAGACCCCGGGAGTGCCAGCTCCCGGGGTCTTTTGCATATTTAAAGCCCTCTTTTGAAAGAGGGTGGCAGGCGAAGCCTGACGGGTGTTTGGCCAGCAGTCTTACGGCAGCACAAAGATAACTGTCAGAACGGTATTGCCAAACCTCAGTCGCCCTACGGGCGCCAGCTCCTTTCAAAAGGAGCCTTGGACGCTGGGCCATGATGGACCGCAGCGAGCTTGAAACGGTGGTGGCATCCACCTTCCTGCGCTCCTTCCGCGAGGACGAGGTGAAGATCAGGCGCTCGGAGGCATCCTGCCTTCTGCCGGCGAGGGAGAGAGCTTTGCTTACCGAGGGCTAAAATAAAAACCCCACCCGAAGGTGAGGTTTTGGGGTCGCAGTATGAAGTTATACTCCGGCGAAACCGAAGATAACGCCGATCACCGCCGAGATGGCGATGAATACGATAGCATGGAGCTTCTTGGTCTGCTTGACCTTATTTGTCAGCAGCCACAGAATGACGGCGAGGATGATGGCCTTGATGTCGATTACCGAAGCCCACTCCTTTGCCTCGAGAGCAGCCGAGTTGACCAGCGAGAGCATGGCTACCGACACGCCGGCTGCGGCGATCAGGCCGGCCGATGCGGGACGGAGACCGTAGAAGGCGCCCTGAACATACTTGTTGTCCTTGAAGCCGAAGAGGAACTTGCCGACGATGATGGCAAGAGCCGCTGTGGGCAGGGTGATGCCCAGGGTTGCGATGATGGCGCCGGGGACACCTGCTACCTCAAAGCCGACATATGTACCCATGTTGATGCCCAGAGGGCCGGGGGTCGACTCGGAGATGGCGATCATATCCAGCAGCTGAGCCTGGGTGAACCAGCCGGTCTTTTCCGACATGGCCATCAGGAAGGGGACCGAGGCCATACCGCCGCCGACGGTGAAGAGGCCTACCTTGGCGAACTCGAAGAAAAGCTTGAGAAGAAGCATCATTTTTTCTGGCCTCCCTTCGCGGAAGTGAGGCTGAGGATGATGCCGCAAACGGCAGCGCCCACAACATAGAGGATGGGGTTGATATCGGTGAAGGTCGAGCCGGAGAAGATGACGGCAAAGATAACGAAGGTCTTAAGGTCGATGATGGCCTTCTTCCACAGCTTGACTACAGCATTGAGGATCAGGACGCAGACGCAGACGCGGATGCCTGCGAAGGCATTGCGGACAACGGGCAGCTCGGAGAAGCCGCTGATGAAGGCCGCGATGATGGTGATGATGACCAGCGAGGGGAAGACAACGCCCAGAGCGCAGGCATAGCCGCCCTTGGTGCCCTTGAGCTTGTTGCCGATGAAGCTGGCGGTGTTTACGGCGATCAGGCCGGGGAGGCACTGGCCGATGGCATAAAAGTCCATCATCTCCTCGTTTGTGATCCACTTTTTCTTTTCGACGACTTCGCCCTGCAGGATGGGGAGCATAGCATAGCCGCCGCCGAAGGTGAGTGCACCGACGCGCGAGAAGGCGAGGAACATTTCAAGAAGTTCTTTCATATCCACTCTCCTAAAAAATTATTATTTCTTATTTACCACAGACAATAATACTATTATCAAAAAGATGTGTCAAGGGAGAAAGGTGCCGTTCTTTTAGCCCTCTTTTGAAAGAGGGTGGCATGCTGAAGGCATGACGGGTGTTTGGCCATGCCTCCCTTGCCTAAAGGGAGGGGGACCGTCGTTAGACGGTGGAGGGATACTCTGGCAGGCCTATTATATCCCCCAGTCTGCTTCGCAGACAGCCCCCTTTAGGCAAGGGGGCCATTATTCCAAACCTCAGTCTTGACAGCGACGCGAAGCTAGTGCCTTTGGTACTCCTTTCAAAAGGAGCCTTGGATACGGCGGGCGTGCAATGCACGCCCCTACAGGGCGCTTCTCCGTCAGACAGATGTAGGGGCGAGCAGTGCTCGCCCGCAGTTCTCTTATCTCTCCCTCTTATACATCCTTATATAGCCCACGCCTATGAGTGAGGCCACCGAGAAGGCGGCAAAGGCGAGTATAAAGGGGTAGGAATGTCCCGACTCATAGATAAGACCAGCAAACAGAGCACCGAAAATGCCGCCCAGCGAGTTCATAGCCTGATAGAAGCCCATTACCTGATTGCTGTGCTCCGAAGCGGCGCGGCCTGCGACGATAGACTGAACGAGGGGGCCTCGCAGGGCATTGACCGCATTCCAGAGAATGTACACAGCGGCAAAGGGGATAAGGCTGCCTCTGAGGAATACGGCTGCACCCAAGAGAAGCGCACCCGATACGAATACCGGCAGGAAGGTTATGTTGATGTCGGTCTTTTTCTGAAGATATACGCATATTGTCGAGTTGACAAGAACGGTGAGTACTGCAATGGCGGCCTTGAAGGTGCCGTTATAGGCCGACGAGAGGCCGAACTCGTCCTTGATGACGTAGTTGAAGCACTGCTCATAGCTGGTCTGGCCTATGGCGGCAACGGCTGTTACGGCAAATATCATAGCAAGAAGGGGAGTTGTGAACTTCTTTGCCGAAGCGAAGGAGGAGAAGGGGTTTGCATCCCTGAGCGACAGCGCCTTCTGAGGCTTGGCTTTATAGGGGGTATCATCGATGCAGATAACAAAGTGGAGAACTGCGCACAGAATGGCTACTGCCACCTGAGGAACTACGGCTGCCCATATGGAGATGACACCCAGCATGCCACCTATAAAATAGCCTATGGCGCTGCCTACCGTCTGGGTGGTGAGCATCATAGTGAGGTATTGGCTGCGCTCTTTGGGATCGGGGGTGACATTTATTATGTAGTTTGCGTAGGAAGTGAAAAGGCCGCCTGCGAAAACACCCGATATCATTCGTCCGCCAACTATCATCACTTCATTTACGGCACAGCCGAATATGGCCTGACCGATGGCGTATCCGAAGGCGCTTATTGCCATTATCACCCTTGTGGGCAGATAGGAGCAGAGGGTGCCCCAGAAGGGTGAGAACAGAAAGGTGGTGACCGAAAGGCCTGCCATAGCGACACCGAACATCGAGGGGTCGAGATTTCGTTCGACAATGAGGGTGGGGGTGATGGGATGGGCGAAGTTTCCGCACATAAGGAAAAGACCTACTGTGGCTATATGGAACAAAATGCGTTTTTTACTTACCATAGAAATATTCTCTCTCTCTTTTTAACGATATTTTTAAGGCGGTAAAAATCCCCCGAAAGGAAATGCCCGTTCGGGGGATGTGGGATCGTGTTATTTTGCCTTTGTTTCGCTTCTGTAGCCTGCGATGTATCGGATGCCGATGACAAGGGAGATGGCGAATGCCATGAAGGCCAGCATGAAGGGGCGCATGGGGCCCGATTCGTAGATGAGGCCTGCGAACAGAGCGCCGAAGATGCCGCCCAGCGAGTTCATCGACTGGTAGAAGCCCATCATGCTGTTGCGGTGCTCCTCGCTTGCGCGGTTGGCGACCATTGTCTGCAGCAGCGACATACGGATGGTGTTGACGCCGCTCCATACGATGTAGGCGACGACAAATACCAGCTGCTGTGTGAAGACGAGGATGAGGCCGGTGATGGCTGTGTTGGCGATGACGGCCCAGATGAAGGTCTTGTTGATATCGGTCTTCTTCTGGAGGTACATGCCGACAGTGGCATTAAGGCCCAGGGTGAGGACGGCGATGACGGCCTTGATGGTGCCGTTATACTCCGAGCCCATGCCGAACTGGTCCTTGATGAAGTAGTTGAAGCACTGCTCATAGCTGTTCTGGCCGATGGCCGAGATGGCAACGATGGCGAAGATCATAAACAGCATGGGGGTCATGAAGTTCTTGGCCGAGATGAATGCCGAGAAGGGGTTGGCCTCCTTGATGGTAAGGGGCTTGGTGGGAACCGGCTTGAAGGGGGTGTCGTCCTCACAGATGAAGAAGAGGGCGATGCCTGTCAGAGCAAGCACGGCTACCTGAGCGATAAAGGCTGCTTCGACCGACATAAGGCCCAGCATACCGCCGATGAAATAGCCGACGGCGCCGCATACATTCTGGATGGTTACCAGAGTGGTGAGGTTCTTGCCGCTTTCCTTGGGGTCGGTGGTGATGTTGAGGACATAGTTGGAGAAGGAGGTGAATGCGCCGCCGGTGAAGATGCCGGCGAACATACGGCCGCCTACTACCATTATCTCGCTCTGAGCCATACCGAAGATAGCCTGACCGATGGAATAGCCGATGCCGCAGATGAGCATGATGCGCTTTGTGGGGATATATCCGCACAGCTTGCCCCAGAAGGGGGACAGAAGGAAGTTTACCAGCATCATTGCAGCGAGGGCGACGCCGAACATGGAGGAGTCGAGGCCTCTTTCAACGATCAGGGTAGGAGTTACGGGGTGGGCAAAGCTTGCAGCCATATTGAAGAACATGACTGTGCCGAAGAAGATAAGAAGTTTCTTATTCTGCTTCATTGGAATAGTCTCCTTTTTGATATTAAATTTACAACAGAACGATTATACACCTTAAACCGAGGTTTAAGTCAAGAGGCATTTGAGGAGCCATATCAGCCCTCTCAGTCAGCTGCGCTGACAGCTCTCTTTTGAAAGAGGGTGGCGCCGTTAGGCGACGGGTGTTTGGCCTTGCCTCCCTTGCCTAAAGGGAGGGGGACCGTCGTTAGACGGTGGAGGGATACTCTGGCAGGCCTATTATATCCCCCAGTCAACTGCGTTGACAGCCCCCTTTAGGCAAGGGGGCCATTATTCCAAACCTCAGTCTTGACAGCGACGCGAAGCTAGTGCCTTTGGTACTTCCCCACACGGGGGGAAGCCTTTGGTGCGAGGGCTAAAATGCTCGCCCAGTGATGCCCAAACAAAAAAGCCACCCGGTTGGGTGGCTCTTTCGGAAAAAATATCATTAATATTTATCAATGGGCATCTTCTTAAAGCTCTCGGCGAACTTTGCAAGGGTGTCGATGCTCTCGAGGACGATGGCTCTGCCCTTCTCGGCATTGGCAACGGTGGGGTCGCCGTTTACGCCGTGGGGGGTCTCCATACGGTTGGATACATAGAAGTTGGCCGCGCCATTACGTCTTACGCCGTCGATGTCGAGGCGGTATTCCTCGTCGAATGTATCGGGGGCGCGCACCAGCTCGGGGTTTGTATACATGAGGAAGGAGGTCTCGTACTCGCCTGCGTGTCCGTCCTGCTTCGACTCCTTGAGGGCCATAGCCTCGGGATAAAGGCCGCCGATGCGGGTGATGGCCACCTTGGCGCCGGTCTCTTCCTCAAGCTCGTTGGCCGCCGTTACCAGGGGAAAATAGCCCGAAAAGCTGTAGTCGAGGAAGATGAAGCGCCTGACGCCCAGCTTTGTGAAGGGGCGGCAGATCTGCTTGACCATGTCGATAAAGTGCTGGGCTGCGATGTTGATGCTGCCCTCCCATGTGATGAAGGCAGGGAAGTGTTCGTAGTTGATCATGGGCAGGGTGACCACCTCGGCCTTTTCGGTGATGCCCTCAGCCAGAGCGCGGCAGCCGAACATATCCATGCCCATGGGCAGGTGACGGCCATGCTCCTTCGAGCCGCCGCCGAGAGGCAGGACGACAACTGCGTCTTCGTTGAGGTACTTAAGAGCCTCTTCCTGAGTGAGCTGGGAAATAAATACGCCTTTCATTGCTTTGCCTCTCCTTTCTTAGTATGTTGTGATCTCGAACTCGCGGAAATTGTCGATGAAATAGACGATGTCGTCCACCATGCAGTCGAGGATGGCCTTGCCCTTGTCGGCAGTTGCCTTTGTGGGGTCGCCGTCGACGGTATTTTCGGTATTCCTGAAGCGGCGGGTGATATAGTGGGTCATAAAGCCGCGAGGGCCGACGAACTGGTTCTCGATGGCCGGCCTTAAGCCTGCCTCGGCCTTATCCATGTGCACCAGCTCGGGGCAGAGGTGAAGGATGATAGAGGTGTCGCGCTCGCCTGCGTGGCTGCCGCTCTTGTTTTCCAGCACCTCGCGCGCTGCCTTGCTGCCCAGGCCGCCCAGAGCGATGGCCACCTTGGCGTTCCACTCGTTGTTCATCTCGGTGGCGACGGTGTAGAGAGGGGGAATGGAATCCTCGCCCTCGTTGATGACGACAAACTTCCTTACGCCGTGGCGGCAGAAGGATATGCAGATGTCCTTGATGACATCGATAAATGTACGTGCCTCGAGGGATACTGTGGCATCCATGCCGAGGAAGGAATGGTAGTTGGAATAGGAAAGGATAGGGACGGTTATGACATCGGTCTTTTCGGTGACCTTATCTGCCAGATACTGGCTTATCATCATGTCGGTGCCCATGGGCAGATGCCTGCCGTGGGGGGTGATTCCGCCGCCTACGGGGATGACGACGATGGTGTCTTTGCCCAGAAGCTCCTTGACTTCAAAGTGGGTCATATTTTCGATGAGATGACCTTTCATAATGAAAAACTCCCTTCTGATCATCAAAAGTTAAAGCATTACTATGGGAATATTGTAAGCGCTGATTTTGAGCAATGTCAAACATTTTCATGTGTTAGAAAGGCTATATCAGGCATTTTCGGCTTTTTCACGAATAATTAGGGCATCTGTTGTCTAATTGATATAATATGAATAAATTTGAGGAAGGCTTTGCTTCTCTCTCAGACGGACGCGGGGTGCCGTTTCTTAGCCCTTGCCTCCCTTGCCTAAAGGGAGGGGGACCGTCGTTAGACGGTGGAGGGATACTCTGGCGGGCCGATTATATCCCCCAGTCAACTTCGTTGACAGCCCCCTTTAGGCAAGGGGGCCATTTCTGCCCTCTCAGTCGGTTACACCGACAGCTCTCCCAAAGGGAGAGCCAAGTCATTTTGATTTTTATGCCCAAAGCCATTGAATAGGCCCGGAAATCGTGATAATGTGGTTTTATAAAACAGAAAACAAACGGAGGAACGGCTTTTATGACATATGATCTGGTGATCAGGGGAGCCAAGGTCTACGATGGCACAGGCGCACCCTATTTCTATTCCAATATAGGCATAAAGGATGGCATCATCGCGAGGATGACCCGTCTGCCTCTTGAAGGCGAGAGGGTGATCGATGCCGCAGGGCTCTCGGTCTGCCCAGGCTTTATCGACCCTCACAGCCACACCGACGGGATGCTCTCGAAGGAGCCTCTGATGGCCGCCAAGCTCGAGCAGGGCGTCACTTCGGTGGTAGGCGGCCTGTGCGGCGAGTCGCTGGTGCCCACCGTTAAGCCGGGCGGCGGCTACCGCACCTTTGGCGAATACATTGCCGAGCTTGAGCAGGAGAATTACGGCGGAAGCATGGCCCTTATGGTGGGCGGCGGAATGCTGCGCGAATGCGCCATGGGTTATTCGGCCGACAAGCCCTCGGAAGAACAGATGAAGATCATGGAGGATCTCATGCGCGAGGCCATGGAAAACGGCGCTCTCGGCATCTCCTTCGGCCTTGTCTATCCCCCCTCCAGCTATTCCGACATCGAGGAAATGAGCCGCCTCTGCGCCATCGTCGCCGAGTATGACGGCCTTGCCGCCTTCCATTTGAGGAATGAGGGCGATAAGTTCTATGAATCGGTGGAGGAGGCCATCGAGATCGCGCGCCGCTCGGGCGTAAGGCTCATCCTCTCCCATCACAAGACGGTGCGCGAGCCCAACTGGGGCAAGACGGCCGTCACCCTCGGCATGATCGACCGCGCCGCTGAGGAGGGCATCGACATCTTCGCCGACGCCCACCCCTACGATGCCATGTCGGCCGGCCTGAGGATGTATATCCCTCAGGAGGTGCAGACCCTTGGCATGGAAAAGCTGACCGAGATGGCCCGCGACCCCGAGGGCAGAGCTCAGCTCATAAAGACGGTAGCCGACAAGCTTCAGTCCAACACCGGCCACTACAAGGCCTCCGACCCTCCCAAGGCATATATTCTCTCGTCGCCCACCCATCCCGAGTATAACGGCAGGCGTATCGTCGAGATCGCGGCCGAGCAGGGCAAGGAATTCGTCGAGGTCGTAGTCGATACCCTGGGCGAGGATGCCATGAGGACGGTGGGCATGCACGTCAACATCATGGGTCAGGAGGACATCAACCGCTGCCTTAAGCATCCCAGAGTCATGCCCTGCACCGATGGTGCCATGCTCCTTCCCGGCATCGCCGCCCATCCCAGAGTACGCGGCACCTTCGCCCGTTTCCTCGGCAGGATGTGCATCCGCGGCGGCCTGCTGCCCACCGAAGCGGCCATCATGAAGATGACCTCGCTGCCGGCCCGCATCTACGGTTTTAAGAACAAGGGCCTGCTGCGCGAGGGCATGGATGCCGACATCGTTGTATTTGACCCTGTACATATTATAGATAATTCTACGGTAGCCGATTATGCGGCTCGTAACGGCGGCATAAACTATGTCATCGTCGGCGGCGAGATAGCCGCCGTTGACGGAGTGGCCACCGGAGTTAAAAAGGGCAGGATCGTAAGGGTGTAAGGGGGCCATTTCTGCCCTCTCAGTCAGCTGTGCTGACAGCTCTCCCAGAGGGAGAGCCAAGAGCCCTCTTTTGAAAGAGGGTGGCAGGCGAAGCCTGACGGGTGTTTGGCCAGCAGTCTTACGGCAGCACAAAAGCGATCGTCAGAACGGTGTTGCCAAACCTCAGTCAGCTGCGCTGACAGCTCCTTTCAAAAGGAGCCTTGGATACGGCGGGCGATTCGTGAATCGCCCCTACAATATCCCCCAGTCAACTTTGTTGACAGCCCCCTTTAGGCAAGGGGGCCATTTTGCCGGAGCTTTACACACATCAATCTTTGTGATATCATCTCAATGTATGTAAAAATATATAAATACAGAGGGATAATATGAAAAACGAAAAGAAACCGCTGTTTCACTACGCGTGGGTCATCATGATCTGCGGATGCTGCATCGTTGGCATCAACCTCGGCGTTATCGCCTATACCATCGGCAATTTCTATCTGCCCATGAGCCTCGAGCTGGGCGTCGGTGTCGGCGATGTGGCCTTCTATCAGACCATGCAGGCCTTTGCCTCAGCCCTGACCTTCCCCACCGCGCGCAAGCTCATGCATAAATACGGCATCCGCAAGGTGCTCACCTGCGCCACGATCTCGGCCGTCCTCGGCTTCTGCGCCCTTTCGCAGGTGCAGGCCCTGTGGCAGGTCTATCTCGCCGCGGCCGTTGTGGGCGCGTCCATCGCCTTTTACGGCGGCGTCACCGTGCCTCTGATGATCAACAACTGGTTCAAAAAGAACAACGGCACCATCTATGGCGCATGCCTCGCCATGGGTGCCATCACCGGCGTTTTCGCCAACCCCCTTATCAGCGCCATCATCGGCGGCAACACATGGCGCGAGGGTTATCTGGCCATTGCCGCCATCACCGCCGTTGTCATGCTGCCCGTTTCGATCTTCCTTGTCAGAATGAGGCCCGAAGACATGGGCATGAAGCCCTACGGCGCAGACGATGCCGCGGCTGAGGCGAAGAAGGACGAGCCTGCAGCTCCCATCGCCAAGACCGGCGTTCCCGCCGAAAAGGCCTTCAAGTCGGCCGCCTTTGTCCTCACCCTCATCTGCGTTCCCTGCTTCGGTGTTGTCTTCAACGCCACCAACCACATCACCACCTATGCCTCGGTAATCGGCATCGGTGCAGGCGTTGGCGCCACCCTCACCTCGGTGTCGCTCATCGGCGGAACCCTGGGCAAGCTGAGCTTCGGCAGGCTGTCGGATGTCAAGGGCGTAAGGTTTGCCGTAACTCTGGCCGAAAGCTGCGCTATCCTCGGCCTCGGCATGGTAATCGCCTCCACATGGGTGGGCTCGTGGCTGCTCTTCCCCGCCGTATTCGTCTTCGGCTACGGCGCATCCACCACCAGCCTTATGGGCGCGCTGATCCCCCGTGCCGTTTTCGGCGACAGGGACTATGACAAGATCATGTCCTACACCTCCACAGCAATGTCCATCGGTTCGGGCCTGCTGTGCCCCGTATACGGCTATCTCTACGACTTCACGGGCTCTTATCTGCCCTCCTTTGCCTATGCCGTCGGCATGGCCCTCATCTGCGTCACCTGCGCCAACATCGCCATCATCAAGGGCGGCAGGATGATGAAGGAATACAACTGATAATAAATACCTCCCTCAGGGGAGGTTTTTGTTTTAATAATTAAGCACAAAAAAATCAGATAATATATACACTTTTTGATGCATTCGTGATATAATACCCTTATTATAGGGACATATGTTCAAACAGAGGTGAAAACACATTTGAGCAAGAAAGAGATCAGGCTGCTGGAGCCTGCCGACCTTGAAGAGGCAATGGCTCTTGTATGGGAGGTATTTGCCGAGTTTCAGGCTCCCGAGTTCACTCAGGAGGGCATCGAGGAATTCTGGCGCTTTATCGACGGAGAATACATGAATATGATGCTGGGCGAAGGCATTATGACCTTTTGGGGCGCATTTGAAGACGACCTTATGGTGGGCGTGTGCGCTGTCAGAGAGAATAACCACATCGCTCTGCTGTTTGTAGACGGCGAATATCATCGCCGCGGTATCGGCTCGACCCTTCTCAAGAAGGCGGTGGCCGACTGTAAGTATCTTGACCCCGACCTGAACCGTGTGACGGTCAATTCCTCGCCCTTTGCCGTGCCTTTTTATGAGGCTATGGGTTTCAAGCCCCTCAGCGGCATGGTCGAAGAGGACGGCATGAAGTTCATGCCCATGGCAGTAGAGGGAATATAGATAAGCCCTCTCGTATTTAAGGCTCCTTTTGAAAGGAGCTGGCACCCGAAGGGTGACTGAGGTTTGGCAAAATGGCTCCCTTGTGCAAAGGGAGCTGTCTGCAAAGCAGACTGAGGGATTGTGACGGCAGTTTGCTGTCAACCCCTCCGGGTAACTGCGTTACCCACCTCCCCTTACACAGGGGAGGCATGGCCAAACACCCGTCAGGCTTCGCCTGCCACCCTCTTTCAAAAGAGGGCTAAGAAAACGACGCCTCAGACGCGGGGGCTGACAATACTGAGAAAAGGAAACGAACATATCATGATGAACAGAGAAGAATGTCTGGCTCTGCTGGAAAAGTATAATAAAGAGCCTTTCCATATCGAACACGGCGTGACTGTAGAAAAGGTCATGCGTTATTTTGCCGAGACTCTCGGCTATGGCGACGAGGCCGATTTCTGGGCCACAGTCGGCCTGCTTCACGACATCGACTTTGAGATGTGGCCCGAGCAGCACTGTGTCAAGGCGCCCGAGCTCCTTCGCGAGGCCGGTTTTGACGACCGCTTCATCAACGCCGTCGTCTGCCACGGCTGGGGCATGACCGGCTCGACCGTCAAGCCCGAGCATGAGATGGAGCGTGTGCTCTTTGCATGCGACGAGCTCACCGGTCTTATCGGTGCGGCTGCGCTGATGCGCCCTTCCAAGAGCTGCGACGATATGGAGCTCAAGAGCCTCAAGAAGAAGTTCAAGGACAAGAAGTTTGCCGCCGGCTGCTCGCGCGAAGTCATCACTCAGGGCGCAGAGATGCTCGGCTGGGATCTGGACAAGCTGCTGAACGACACCCTCGAGGCCATGAAGACGAGGTAAAAGAGCCCTGCAGTGATGACGACCGATTTGCGGCAATTCATTTGCCGTAAATCTATCAGAATCAAAGGGGCCCCCGCAAAATCGCGGATTTTGTGGGGAACCATCGCGCAGGGCGCGGAGATGCTCGGCTGGGATCTGGACAAGCTGCTGAACGACACCCTCGAGGCAATGAAGACGAGGTAAACCCGAGCTATGCGGGCGTGCAATGCACGCCCCTACAGGGTGCTTTCCCGTCAGAACATTGTAGGGGCGAGCAGTGCTCGCCCGATGAAAACCTGTCTTCGGAAAAAACATTAAATGGAAAATATTGTGCTTGCATCACGGCTGTGGCTGTGATATAATCTAAAAAATTTTGCGAAAAAAGTAATATGTCGGGTGAGACAAAACCTGCCCGTGTATTATAAATCTTCTATTTCATTAATATAAAGGGAGCGATTTAGA
>JAFOHJ010000143.1 GCA_017421885.1 Clostridia bacterium | reverse complement strand
CGATGATGGAGGGAGAAGCCAGGAAGTAGGGGATTGTCATTGTGTACTTCTCGAGGCGGCCCTCTGTGATAGCGACCTGATTGCAGATCATGTCGCCCTTACCCGACTCGATGGATGCGAACTGCGAGTCCCAGGGAAGTGTCTGGATGTCGATTGTGTAGCCGTCGAGGCGCTTGTCGAGCTCACGCATTACTTCGGGGTCGAAGCCCTGAAATACATCCTTGTCATCGAGGTAAGCGAAGGGAGGATAAGCCGACTGTGTGTAGGCTACGAGGACAACGTCGTCCGACTTCTCTTCGCCGCCGCAGGCAGCCAGAAGCAGTGTTGCCGAGAGCAGTGCCATGATGAGGCAGAGCAGCTTTTTTGTGTTCATGTTGGTGTTTCTCCTTTTTATTATATTCGTCATCGGGGCAAATCCCGTTATGACCATAACTTATTCGTTGCGCAGGATGCGGGCGAGGAACCTGCGTGTGCGCTCGTTCTTGGGATTTTTGAGCACCTGCTCGGCGGTGCCCTCCTCGATGATATGGCCGCCGTCCATGAGAACGACATGGTCGGCAACATCGGCGGCAAAGGAGATCTCGTGGGTTACGATGATCATGGTTCTGCCTTCCTGAGCCACCTGCTTGATTACGTCAAGGACTTCGCCTACCAGCTCGGGGTCGAGGGCGGAGGTGGGCTCGTCAAAGAGGATGACCTCGGGGTTGAGAGCAAGTGCGCGTGCGATGCCGATGCGCTGCTGCTGGCCGCCCGAGAGCTGGCTGGGATAGCTGTCTGCCCTGTCGGCAAGGCCGACCTTGGCAAGCAGGTCGCGGCCGATCTGCTCGGCCTTTTCCTTTTCCATGCCCTGAACGATGATGAGGCCCTCGGTGATGTTCTCGAGCGCGGTCTTGTTCTTGAAGAGGTTATAGGTCTGGAAGACCATGGCGGTCTTTCTTCTGATCTGAAGGATCTCTTCCTTGGAAGCCGAGTGCATGTCCACCGTCAGATCGCCGATGGTAAGCTCGCCTTGGTCGGCTGTGACGAGGAAGTTGATGCATCTGAGCATGGTGGTCTTGCCCGAGCCGGAGGGGCCGAGGACAGCGACGACCTCGCCCTTATTGACCGAAAGGTCGACACCCTTAAGGACCTGATTATCGCCGAATGCTTTGTGGATGTTCTTTATCTGGATCAAAATGATACCCTCCAAAATCAGATCTTGTGAAAATATTTCTCAATTTAATGGGTTGATAAAAATCACCCACAGGACTATGTTACCAAGCGTAATTAGCCGTGTCAAACCATATTGTATCTTTATTATGAATACGAAATAATGAAAAAATAGTTATAGAAAAGCCCAATTGAATTATTGGTGTTCTTTTATAAAATCTTTACAGAGAGGGCGGCATACCGGGTGTTTGATTATGCCTCCCTAGCCTCCTTTGCCTCCCTTGCCTAAAGGGAGGGGGACCACCGTTAGGTGGTGGAGGGATATTTCGGTGAGCCCAGTCGGGCGATTCGTGAATCGCCCCTACAATATCCCCCAGTCAACTTCGTTGACAGCCCCCTTTAGGCAAGGGGGCCATTAGCGTTAGGCAAGGGGGCCATTCGTAGGGGCGAGCAGTGCTCGCCCGATGCGTTCTCGGCCCTATTTCAAAAGCTTACTTTGAGGCTCTTGATATATTTTTTGTAAAGATGTATAATCT
>JAFOHJ010000142.1 GCA_017421885.1 Clostridia bacterium | reverse complement strand
TATGCGTTCCATCATCATCGCTAAGTAAGGAGTGATCGAAATGCTTAACAAAGCTATTCTGATGGGCCGTCTGACAGCCGAACCCGAGCTGAGACGTACCCAGAACAATACTTCGGTAACATCCTTTTCCCTCGCAGTCAACCGTTCCTATGCCCGCCAGGGCGAGCAGGCTCAGACCGATTTCATCGATGTCGTAGCCTGGGGCACAACTGCCGAGTTCGTGACTAAGTGGTTCCACAAGGGAATGCTGGTCGCGGTTTCCGGTCGTATCCAGACCAGAAACTGGGAAGATAGAAATGGTAACAAGCGCAAGTCCACAGAGGTTGTGGCGGAGGAAGTACACTTCGCCGAGCCCAAGCGGGAAACACAGCCGACATACAGAAATGAGCCCGGCCCCTCTTCTCTCCCCTTTGATTTCAACAGTGGAGTAGACGAGTTCCGCGAGCTTTCTGATGACGACGGCGAGCTCCCGTTCTAATTCAAAATTATTAGAAGGAGGAAAACTCAAATGGAGACAAGAGAAAGAACAGAGCGCCCCGAGCGTTCCGAGCGTCCCAGAAATGACAGACGCCGCAGAAAGATCTGCCAGTTCTGCGCAGACAAGATGAAGACAATCGATTACAAAGATACATCCAAGCTCCGCAAGTATGTTTCTGACAGAGGCAAGATCCTGCCCCGCAGAATGACAGGCACATGCGCTGCTCATCAGCGTCAGCTGACAGAGGCTGTAAAGCGTGCTCGCCACGTAGCACTGCTCCCCTACACAGCTGAATAATCTTTTATTCGTGTTAAAAGGCCATCCCACCCGGGATGGCCTTTTTTGTTATTATATTCCTCCCTACGGCTCGAAAAGGCATAGACAAATATCGGCAAAAGAAGTATAATGAATGTAAATATGTGCTTTCTGCGCGAAAGCACACGGAAAACGTCGTTCTTCACAAGAGGAATGGCGCCTTTCTCTCTGTCCCGCGCCTTGTCGGGTAAATACTGACTTGAATTACAAATGCAAAGGAAAGATGACATGAAAACTGACAAGAAAACTCTGGCGCTTACAGCTGCCAAAGCCCGCCTCCATGCCGTAACAATGGTACATGAGGCTGCCTCCGGCCATCCCGGTGGTTCTCTGAGCTGTCTGGATGTTCTGACCGCTCTGTATTTTGACGAAATGAAGATCGATCCCGCCAATCCCCGTGATCCCGAGCGTGACCGTTTTGTTATGAGTAAGGGCCACTGCTCGCCCGCTCTCTACCCCATCCTTGCTCTGCGCGGCTTCTTCCCTGTTGATGAGCTGAAGATGTTCCGCCGCATCGACGGCCATATGTCGGGCCACGTCGAGATGAAGCACGTTCCCGGTGTCGATATGTCCACAGGCTCGCTGGGCCAGGGCATCGCCACAGCTGTTGGTATGGCTCTCGCCGGCAAGATCGGCGGCAAGGACTACCGTGTATACTCCATCCTGGGCGACGGCGAAGTAGCCGAGGGTCAGGTCTGGGAGGCATTCATGGCTGCCAACAAGTACCACCTTGACAACCTCTGCGCTATCGTAGACGTTAACGGTCTGCAGATCGACGGCGCTACAAAGGACGTTATGCCCACCGAGCCTCTGGACGAGAAGTTCCGCTCCTTCGGCGCACACGTCATCACCATTGACGGTCATGACCTCGACGCTATCCTCGCAGCATTTGCTGAGGCTAAGGCTACAAAGGGTCAGCCCACCGTTATCCTTGCCAAGACAGTAAAGGGCAAGGGCGTATCCTACATGGAAAACAACGCAGGCTGGCACGGCAAGGCCCCCAACGCCGAGCAGTTTGCACAGGCTAAGGCAGAATTGGAAGCGGCCATCGCCGCACTGGAGGACTAAACCATGGCTGAAAAAATCGCAACCAGAAACGCTTACGGCATGGCTCTGGCCGAGCTTGCCAATCAGTATCCCGAGGTAGTATGCTTTGATGCCGACCTCGCAGGCGCTACCATGAGCAAGTTCTTCCTCGAAGCTCATCCCGACCGCTTCTTCGATATGGGTATCGCTGAAGCCAACATGCAGGGTGTTGCTGCCGGTATGGCTACCTGCGGCTATAAGCCCTTCACAAACACATTCGCAATGTTCGCTGCAGGCCGCTCCTGGGAGCAGGTCCGCAACACAATCTGCTATCCCGGCCTGAATGTTAAGGTCGTCGGCTCTCACGGCGGTATCTCCGTCGGTGAAGACGGCGCTACACATCAGTGCATCGAGGACTTTGCCATCATGCGCGTAATCCCCGGCATGACAGTTCTCTGCCCCTGCGACGCCAACGAGATGCGCGCTGCAGTCGAGGCTCTCATCAACTATGACGGCCCCGCTTACATGCGTCTCGGCCGCCTTGCTGTAGAGACAGTCACCGATGCTATCCCCGGCTATAAGTTCGAGCTGGGCAAGGGCGCTATGCTCCGCGACGGCAAGGATGTCACCATCGTTGCCAACGGTATGATGGTCCAGATGGCTCTCACAGCTGCCGATATGCTGGCTGCCGAAGGCATCTCCGCCCGCATCATCGACATGCACACCATCAAGCCTCTTGACTGTGAGATCATCAAGAAGGCTGCCGAAGAGACAGGCGCTATCGTTGTAACTGAAGAGCACAACATCGTTGGCGGTCTGGGTGCAGCCGTTGCAGAGTTCTGCAGCGAGAACTGCCCCGTTCCCGTTGTTCGCCACGGCGTAAACGACGTATTCGGCCGCAGCGGCAAGGCTCCTCTGGCTCTCGAAGCATTCGGCCTCACACCCGAAGTCATTGCTGAGAAGGCTAAGAAGGCCCTCGCTATGAAGAAGTAATCAACAAAACCACAAACCGGGAGCGTTATGATGCGCTCCCGGTTTTTCTATGCCTGTATATGCAAAAAGGACCTCCCCTTCCCGGGAGGTCCTTTCTTTGATTTAAAATTATCTGCCCATCATGATGTCGACGATGGTTGCGTTTGCATCCTTCATGCCGACATTGGCAACACGGCCGATGTTCTTTGTCAGCTGGCCGGGCTCGTCTGTGCCGACGATGCCGCCTGCCTCGATGCTGAAGCCCTCGAGAGCCATCAGAGCTGCAAGGGTTGTGTTTGCGACCGAGAGACCTACCTTATTTGCACAGCCTTCCTTAGCACCGTCGCAGATAACGCCGGTAGCCGAACCGATGACTGTCTTCATGCAGGCCAGAACCTGGTCGAGTGTGCCGCCCAGCATATAGATGATGCCGCAGGCACCTGCAAGGCCTGCCGAAATGCTGCAGGAGCAGAGGCAGGACAGTGTGCCGACGTCATGCTTGATGAACATATTCATTGCCTGAGCAAAGGCGATGCCGCGAAGGATCTTCTCTTCGGGGACATTCAGTGTCTTGCCTACAACACCGATGGGAAGGAAGAGGGCGATGCCCTGGTTGCCCGAGCCTGTAACTGTCATAACAGGCAGGGGGAAGCCGCTCATACGTGCATAGGAAGCGCAGGATGCTACCATCTGAACGTCGAGGATCAGCGAACCGCCATACAGCGACTTGGCCGCAAGTCTGTCAAAGCACTGGCCCATGGGCAGCTTCTGACCTGCTTCGCTGATGGTCATATTCATCTCAAGGCCTTCCTTAAAGAATGCCAGAGCCTCTTCGTCAACTGTATCGGCAAAATCCTTGAAATCCTGAAGTGTGAAATTCTCGATACCATCGATAGCGCTGCCCTCGGGTGTTACGAAATGCTCGAAATCCTTGGCATGCTCTACCGAAACGATGTTGTCGTGGCCGCCCGATGTGATAACACGGACACAGTCCTCATCGCTCTCGAGAATGGTCTCGATATAAAGACCGGTTCTTGTGCCGTCGAGCTTGACGTCGATCAGGGGCAGGATGCGTCTTGCCTCTTCTGCGCCTTCGGGTGTGATATTGCCCAGAACGTTCATTCCGGCGTCAAAGTCGCCTGCTGCGATACCGACTGCAACGCACTCTCTTGCGCCTCTTGCTCCCTCAAAACCGGGGATAGCAACGCCCATAGCGTTCTTAAGCAGGCAGATATCAAGCTTTACCTTTGCGCTCTTAAGCTCGCCCTTGAGCTCGGCTCTTGCCTTGGAGGCATTGAGTGCAATAGCAACAGGCTCGGTGCATCCTGTGGCAGGAACGACAACGCTCCTGATCATCTTCATAAGCTGAGTGTTTCTGTCCATATTCTTTTCTTCCTTTTATCTGGTTTAAATCATTTCATTTTAAGCGCCTGTGCGCATATATTTGAATTATAACATGATTTTTGCACGATTGCACTAAAAACTTACAATTTTCATGCCATTTCTTTCTATAACATAGATATTTTGATGATATTTATGCAGCAAAAAGAGCCGATCCTTTCGGATCGGCTCTGGTTCAGATATGATTCACTTATCTGTACATCTTCTTCTTGGCTCTTGCGGCCTCGCTCTTCTTGCGGCGCTTAACGCTGGGGCTTTCATAATGTTCACGCTTACGGAGCTCGGAGAGCACGCCCGACTTAGCGCAAGAACGCTTAAAACGTCTGAGTGCGCTGTCCAGCGATTCATCAGCCTTTACATGAATTTCTGACATCGATATTTCCCTCCCTCCGTGAATCAAACCTATAATAATACATAATCAACAAGATATATTATATTCTCTCACGTGAGAGATGTCAAGAAGAATTTTACTTAACAACGATATTAACGATCTTGTTTTTTACGACGATCATCTTGACGATGTTCTTGCCCTCGGTGAAGCTCTTTACCTTCTCGTCTGCCAGAGCAGCTGCCTTTGCAGCTTCCTCGTCGCAGTCGACGGGCAGGACTACAACGCCTCTCAGCTTGCCGTTTACCTGAACAGCAACATTGACGCTGGCCTCGACTGTCTTGGCCTCGTCGTACTTGGGCCAGGGATAACGGACCAGTGTGTCCTTTACGCCCAGGCTCTCAGCCAGCTCTTCGGCCAGGTGAGGTGCGAAGGGGTTCATCAGAGCGACGAAGGTGAGGAACTCGGCCTCGTTTACGCCGTTATCGGAGAATGTATTGAGCAGGCTCATCAGAGCAGCGATACCGGTGTTGAACTTGAGGTTCTCGATGTCCTGAGTTACCTTCTTGATGGTCTTGTGGATAGCGACTTCGTTCTTCTGGCTGTACTCTGTGCCGGGCTGGACATTGTCGCGCAGAGCGGCTACTCTCTCAAGGAAGCGGCTGCAGCCCTTGATGGAATCCTGCTTCCAGGGCGCTGCCTTTTCAAAGTCGCCGATGAACATCTCGTAAAGACGCATTGTGTCGGCGCCGAAGTCGTTGATGATATCGTCGGGGTTGACGACATTGCCGCGGCTCTTCGACATCTTCTCGCCGTTGCCGCCGAGGATCATGCCGTGGCTTGTTCTCTTTGCATAGGGTCCGGGGTTGGGAACAACGCCGATATCATAGAGGAACTTATGCCAGAAGCGGCTGTAAAGCAGGTGGAGCGTTGTGTGCTCCATGCCGCCGTTATACCAGTCTACCTGTCCCCAGTACTCAAGAGCTTCCTTGGAAGCCAGAGCATTTTCGTTATGGGGATCCATATAGCGC
>JAFOHJ010000141.1 GCA_017421885.1 Clostridia bacterium | reverse complement strand
GCCACTCTCACGCGCCATGCCGCTATCGGCAAATGGGATGCCGAGCGCTGCGCCTCTCTACGGTATGCAGGCCGCTGTCTTAAGGCTTTGGGGCGGCATACCGAAGCACTTATGGTATATCGCGGTGCTGTAAATGCCTGCCCGCGGCTGCGTGAGCCTTATATCGAATATTCTCTGTGTCTGATTGGACAAGGACATTTTGAGGAATGCATCAGCCTGTGCCGCAAGGCTCTTGCCATAGTTCCCGACGGCAGCTATTTCTGCGAAAGCTTTGCCTCCGATGATTATATAAATGCACTTCTTCAAAGAGCAGAGAAAAAGGCCGCATTTCTCCAAGCGGGAGAAATGCAGCCATTTTAAACACTGTTTACTTTCTAAGAGACTCGGCAAGAGCCAGCAGAACCGCCTTTTCATTGGGAATCTCGCCGTCTACCACACGGTCGAGCAGCAGATTCAGCATCTCGCTGATCGCCTTGCCTTCAAAACCGAGAGCCACTAAATCGCCGCCCTTTACCATGAGTTCCTTAAGGCTCAGGCAGTTTTCCTTTGCCAGTTCCTCTTCCACAAGACCGAGCAGCTGCTGAGCAATATTGGCACGCTCAAGAAAATCGGGATGGTGGGACGCACTGTCGGCCATCTTCATGTGAAGAAGGCGGCGTGTGCGCTCTTCGCCAAAACGGGAAAGCAGCCTTCTGGCATGCTTGGGCATAGGAGGCGCCTGATAATCGTGATAGGACACCAGCCATACCACCTCGTCCATGGTGTATCGGTCGCACTTAAGGCGCTTGAGTGCCCTATGAGTCATTTCGCCGCTGAGCTTGGCATGGCCGTAGAAGTGACCCTCACCATGCTGATCGACGGTGTAGCTGGAAGGCTTGCCCACATCGTGAAAAAGCAGCGCAAGACGCAGTATGGGGTCCTGCGGTGCGGCCGAAACTGCACGGGCGGTGTGCTCCCACACATCATAAATATGGTGACGGTTATTCTGGCTGAAGCCTATGCAGTCCTTTATCTCAGTCAGCACAACGGCAAGGATAGCGGAGCAGCTCATGAGCACCTCAAGAACATTTGCTCCAACTGCCATCTTGCGTATCTCCTCAAGCACGCGCTCGTGCGATACATGGTGCAGCAGCTCTTTCTTTTCGTTCATGGCACGGAGAGTGTTCTCCTCGATGCTGCAGCCAAAAGCCGAGCTGAAACGCATGGCACGAAGTATCCTGAGAGCATCCTCTTCGAATCGAGCCCCAGCATCGCCAACGGCGCGGATGAGGCCCTTTTCAAGGTCTTCCCTGCCGCCATAGGGGTCGCGCAGACCGATGCCCGGTGAATATGCCATGGCATTCATGGTAAAATCGCGCCTTACAAGGTCGCTTTCAAGGTCGCGTACGAAACTCACGCTCTGGGGGCGGCGATGATCGAGATATTCGCCGTCATGACGGTAGGTTGTTATCTCAAGAGGCTCACCCTCCCACATAACAGTCACCGTGCCGTGTTTTAGGCCGGTCTCGATAACGTGGAATCCTCTGAAGACTTCCATGGTCTCTTCAGGCTGGGCCGATGTGGTGATATCCCAGTCGTGAGGGGCGACTCCCCTCAGCATATCGCGGACACAGCCGCCAACGAGCCAGCCTTCATAGCCTGCTTTATGCAGCATTTCGATGGCCTTTCGGGCCGACTCGGGAATTATCTGATCGTTAATCATAATTCACATCCTGTTGACAAATAAAAGACCCCGCACAGCGGGGTCTTTAAGCTTTTTTACTGCTGTTCTTCGGGCATTACTTCGGCTGCAGGCTCGGAAGAGGGCTGTGCCGCCTCTGCCTCGACTGCAGGTGCAGATGCCTTTGCACTGTCGTCATCAAGCAGTCCGCTCTCTTCGATGGAATCCCAATCGATCTCTTCGCCTGTAAAAATAGCCTCAAAGTGCTTCTCACCGATGGTCTCGTGCTCGATAAGAGCCTGAGCGATCTTGTCGAGCATAGGCATATTGTCGCTTATCATCTGTGTGCAGCGATTATAGGCCTCGTCGATGATGCGCTTGATCTCCTCGTCGATCAGAGCCGAGGTGGCCTCCGACATATTCTTGCTCTGGGCAAAGTCGCGGCCCAGGAAGACCTCTTCCTTGGAATTGAAGCTGATGGGACCGATGCGGTCGCTCATACCGTACTTGGTTACCATGCCGCGGGCAATATCGGTTGCACGCTCGATGTCGTTGGAAGCGCCTGTCGAAATATCATCGAGGACGAGCTTCTCGGCAACGCGTCCGCCCAGCAGAACTACCAGCTCGTCGAGCATCTCGTTGCGGGAGGCATAGTACTTATCCTCCTTGGGCAGACTCATGGTGAAGCCGCCTGCGCGGCCGCGGGGGATGATGGACACCTGATGAACGGGGTCCTGCGAGGGCAGCAGTCTTGTTACAAGCGCATGGCCTGCCTCGTGATAAGCTGTGAGCTTCTTCTCGTGCTCCGATATGACACGGCTCTTCTTTTCATTGCCCATGATGACCTTGAGGTATGCGTTATTGAGGTCATCCATGCTGATGGCTGTATGCTCGGCTCTGGCAGCCAGCAGAGCTGCCTCGTTGAGCAGATTTTCAAGGTCGGCACCTGTGAAGCCGACTGTCTTGCTTGCAATAGTCCTGAGGTTTACATCCTTTGTGAAGGGCTTGCCCTGTGCATGGACCTTTAGGATGTCCTCGCGACCCTTTACATCGGGAACGCCGATATAGATCTGACGGTCGAAACGACCGGGACGGAGCAGGGCCGGGTCGAGGATATCGGCACGGTTGGTAGCTGCCATTACGATGACGCCCGAGTTATTGCCGAAACCGTCCATCTCTACAAGGAGCTGGTTAAGGGTCTGTTCGCGCTCGTCATGTCCACCGCCGAGACCGGCACCGCGTCTGCGGCCTACCGCATCGATCTCGTCGATGAAAATGATGGAGGGAGCATGCTTCTTTGCCTCGCCGAACAGGTCTCTTACACGGGATGCACCGACACCGACATAAAGCTCGACAAAGTCGGAACCCGAGATGGAGAAGAAAGGAACTCCTGCCTCGCCGGCAACAGCCTTGGCGATGAGGGTCTTACCTGTGCCCGGAGGTCCTACGAGCAGCACGCCCTTGGGGATGCGTGCACCGAGAGAAAGGAAGCGCTGCGGGGCCTTGAGGAACTGGACGACCTCCTGAAGATCGGCCTTTTCTTCGTTGGCACCGGCTACATCCTTGAACCTGACTTTCTGCGCTTCAGCATCTACCTTCTTGGTCTTTGCCTTGCCGAAGTTCATGCCGCCGCCTGCGCCGCCACCCTGCTTTGCAGCAAAGAAGAAATAGAAGGCTACGATCAGGCCTATCATTATGATATAGGGCATGAACATCGAAAGTATGGATACTTCCGCTACCTGGAAGTCCTGCATTTTGATTATTCCTGCTTCTCGCTGATAGGCAATGGTCTCGCCCAAATCGTAATAGAATATCTCTACACTGGGCAGCTCGTACTCAACGATACTTTCATCCTTGAGCTGCATGGTGAGATAGTTTTCCTCAATAACAAAGGCCTCGACCTGCTGGCCCTTGAAGAGGGCGACTACATCGCTGTAAGCAAGGGGTTCTTCGCCGGTGGGGAAATCAAGCATAACGCCGATGGTTCCCATAAGCACCATGAAAATGATGAGATAGAGTCCGAAGCCGGGGATCTTGAAGTTTTTGTTGTTGCGGCCGTTTCTGCCCGGCATGCGACCGCCCTGATTATTGTTGTTGGGGCTCTGCTGGTTATTCAAATTGGTTTTCACTCCTTTGGTGGGGTGCCCTTACGACTTACTTTTCGTAAACCTCGGGCTTAAGAACACAGAGATCGGGAAGATTTCTGTATTTTTCTGCATAGTCAAGGCCATAGCCGACGACAAACTCGTCGGGAATGACGAGGCCGCTGTATGTTGCATTTACCTGTGCCTTTCTTCTTGCAGGCTTGTCGAACATTGTACAAATGGCAATGGATGCGGGACGGCGGCTGTTGAGCATCTCGATAAGACGGGACAGAGTAATTCCGCTGTCGAGAACGTCCTCAACAATAATAACATGTTTGTTCTCGATATTTGTGTCTAAATCTTTAAGGATTTTAACGCGGCCGGAACTTTCGGTTCCCGCACCATAGCTGGAAACAGCCATAAAGTCGACTTCGCAAGGAATCGATACCTCGCGGATAAAGTCGGCCATGAATACAAAAGCACCTCTGAGAACGCTGATGAACAGAACTTCCCTGTCTGCATAGTCGCGGCTGACCTCTGCTGCGAGCCTCTTGACTACCTCGTGGAGCTCTTCGCGGGTGTACAGTACTTCTTTGACATCATCCATCATATTCTTCATTTCTGTATCCTCCTGCATTTTATCTTTATAATATCCTGCCCTGCATGTGCACGTCTGTCATATGCATCGGCAAGCCCGCCGATCAGCAGTACCCCTTTATTATCGCATATCAAAGGTATTCTGTCACGACTTTTTAGCGGGATTTTTTTGTCAATAAGCAATTTTTTTATATTTTTACTTCCATAGGGCATCGATATACGGTCGCCCTCCTGCCTGGAACGCACGATAATGGGCCCATCAAGGCAGGCTTTATCAAAAGCCATACCCTCATCTGCGCCCAACT
>JAFOHJ010000140.1 GCA_017421885.1 Clostridia bacterium | reverse complement strand
TTAGTAGCTTATGTAGTTCAGAGGATTCTGATGCTTGCCGTTCACGCGGATCTCGAAATGCAGGTGAGGACCTGTCGAGCGGCCTGTGCTGCCGACCTTTGCGATCTGCTCGCCCTTAGCCACGCGGTCACCCGCGCTTACCAGCAGCTTGCTGCAGTGAGCATAAACGGTGGTATAGCCGTTGCCATGGTCGATGAATACACAGTAACCATAGTTGCCCTTCCAACCGGCATATGTGACCCTGCCGCCATCGGATGCATAGATCGCTGTACCTGTGGGGCCTGCAAAGTCGACACCTGTGTGGAAGTCGCCCATGCTTCTGCGGTAGCCGTAACGGGAAGAGATATAGCCGTTGGCAGGCTTCATGAACTTGCCTGTTGCCGCCTTCTTGGGAGGCTGCTTTGTGCCGACCTCGATGATCTCGGTGACAGGCTCGGATGTGACATTCCATTCCATAACGACGCGGGATTCTTCCTGGCCGTTGACATATACTACGTCAGCAACTACATTGGCTTCGCCATAAACACCGGCCTGCTTTACGCGGCTCTGTGTTGTGTAGAGGTCGTCGGTCTTTTCCTTGACAGTCTCATATGCAACACGGCGTGTATAGTGCTCGGTGATGGTCTCCTTAACCGAGAGGGTGGGGACCGATGCCGAAATGAGGATCTCGTCGCCAATATGGATGCTTTCAGCCGAAAGCTCGGGATTAATATCCATAATGGAGGATACCGATGTGGAATACTTCTGTGCGATGCCCGAAACGGTGTCGCCTGCACGGACTGTGTAGGTGACCGATTCCTTGGTGTTGCCCGAGAGTTTAGCCTCGATGTCGCCGATGGACATCAAAGTAGCATCGGCCGAAGCCATAGGCTTGATCTGAACATCCTGAACGAACTCGACCTTGCCGCCGCGGTAGGACACTGCGTTGGCCTCGAGGAGACGCTGCCTGAGCAGCTCGAGAGCTGTCTTGCTCTCATGGGCGCCGATGACCTCGCCATCGACTGTAAGAACATACTTTGTTGTGATATCCTTAAGGGACGACATTACAAAGTTGGAGATATTGTCTTCGCTTACAGCCAGGCTGCCATCGTCGTAACCGATGGAGTATTCAACATCGACATTGAGGCTGTAGGGAGCGCCGAGATAATCGGAGATCTTATCCTCGACACCTGCGAGGATCTCTTCCATCTCGGTCTGGCTGGAAACATAGCCCATTGTCTGGCCGTTGATAGTGACCTTGAGGCCGATGCCCATAAAGGAAAGTGTGCAGATGCACAGAGTTACTGTTGCGAGGGCCAGCGCAGGAAGGACCCTTGCGCGTGGCTCGTGGCGGCTCTGTTCGCGAAGAACAGCCAGCCTGAGCTGATATGCCATTGCAGCCAGCTTCTCGGCCATAGGATCAAGATAACCCGAGAGGCTGACCGCACCCTTCATTACGAGGGTGCCTGCACCTGCAGCGCCGCGCTGGACGAGAGCGACCAGCATAGCCAGCAGGCCGAAAATATCATGAACGACTTCCGAGCTCTTTCCGAGGCCGGCAAGCCTTGTCATCTGAAGTCTGAGAACTATCCATCTGCGTCTGAGTGTTGAAACCAGAATATCGATGCCATTTCTGCGATATTTGTTCAGTGTAGCCATAAAAACCTTCTTTTTTATATGTCCGTTTGTGAATAATTACAAAGTGGTAACAATCTGTTACAATCATACTACAAAGAAGGCCTGTTGTCAAGTTCAGAGGCCGAATCCGGAGGATACAGCCATAAAGAAGCAGGCGGCAGCGACCCCCGAAATGAATGCGGAGGCGATGGGAATCCAGCGCTTCCACCCTGCCGCTGCCGAAAGTGAGGCGACAGTGTGCTCGGCGGCTATCGAGTCGGCAAGACGGAGAAGCTCTTCGCTGGATCTTATCCTGAGCCCCTGTTCTTCGCCCGAAATTATGAATATAGCCTGCTCGAAGCCGCTCTTCTCGCCGGGATTTATAATAACGGCCTGCTTGGCTGTGCCTTTGACCATGGAAACTGATCCTCCCTGATATGTGATACCTATATTATGGCATCACAGCGCGGTTTTATCCGTCGCCTTTATATCTATGACAACAGCCGTCATGTCGTCGCTTACATTACCCGATCCAATAAGCTCGCCTGCCCGGAGATCTGTGCGTGTCAGCACAGCCGGATCGCATATCTCCACTCCGTCGCTCACCATGACAATGCGACAGCCATCGTGAAGCATCAGATTTGCCGATATTTCGCCGCTGCCGTCGTCGACTCCGGGAGGGAGTGCACGGCAGCATATGGCCTCCACCTCCTTTCCGTGCACCAACCAACTGTCGGCCGCGCCGCATTTTATCATCACCGCCGCACCGGTGAAAAGATCTATCTCCAGAAGGTCGAGGGTGGCAAAGCCCAAGCTGCGGCAGCGTGCCTGCAGAAATGGGATGACGGCTCCTGCGCTGTCGGCCAGGCAGCAGCCGCAGCGGACAAACGAAGCCACAAGTCCGACGGCATTTTTTGAAAGCTCGGCTGCCTTGCGGCCCGTGCCCATGCCATCTGAGAGCATGACTATCATACGTCCGTCGTCGGTCCGGAAATTAATACTGGTATCGCCGCAGACCTCCTCGCCCTCGCGCTTTCTCACCGCACTGCTGACCGACACCACATAATTTTCGCACTCGCGAAACAGCAGTATGTCGCCCTTTCGGCCCTCTATCACCTCGCCCGGATGAAAGCGTCGCCCCACGGCAAGTGCTATCGAATTAAGAAAGGACTGTTCGTCTATCCACGGCTCGCACCGTTCAAATAAACCTATACGCATATTGAGCCTGCCGCCCTGAGAATAGACCTCGGCAGTCAGGTCTCGCCGATAGGCAAACAGAATGGCCGATATCTGCTTTTGCAGCAGAGGCTTGTGTACATAGTCGTTCCGTGTAGATGCCGAAAGCCCCCTTGCTGCCGCACCGAGGCCCTCGTACTGCCTCCTGAGCATCTCGTCTTCGGCTTCCCGCCGCGAAACTGCCGCTTTACGACGAAGATAGGATATATATTCATGGTTTATAGCGGCGCACAGATCGCCTTTTTTAATGCAGCCCTCTCGCAAGCTGCCGCCTATATCCTCGTTATCTATATGCCCTTCCCTGCGAAGTACGGGAATAAGGCCATTCATCGAATCGAAGGTCGATACGTAATCATCCATCCAGCATCGGCGAGACATCTTGCAGGAGCTGCACACATCGGCTGCGGCGCGGTCGAATATGCCCGAAATATCGCCGCAGACCTGCTCCTCCGCTGCGATGCTGCGTGATATGGACGAAATGGCCCGACCAAGCTCGCGCAGCCGCAGGGAGAGGCCGCTGCTCTGTTGGAAAATATCGCTTTCTGTATGTAAAGCCCCTGCGGGGGCAGTGCTTTCATATTTTTTATCGGGCAGCAGAAGGAAAACTATTGATGAGGTAAAGGCGGCAAAAAGGCCCGATGCTGCGCGGCTGTCGCCCATTCCCCATATCATCACCGATATCATCGAGCCGAGAAAGACGAGGGCGAACACCGCCCTGCCCCTTCGTCGGGTGCAGGCCGAAAGAGCGCCCGCTATTCCCAGCGCCGCTGTGAAAAAAGGGGCATGTCCCATACTCATATCCATAACCGCGCCCATAAGCATTCCAAGCGGAGCTCCTCTGCTGCCTCTGCAGTACGCCTCACTCATGGCCATAAGAGAGGCTGCAGTCAGCGACGGCGACATGACAGAAAAAAGCCTCAGTCCTGCGAAGGCCGATACTGACAGCATACGCATCACACAGCCTCGGATATCTTCGCGCCCCTCTGACGGAAGCATCAGGCAATAGCTGCACAGCAGAGTCACCGCCCCCTCAAGAATGAGCAGCAAAAGCCGAGGTACACCCCCGAAAATGGCAAAGGGCAGCTTTATAAAGGTCACCAACGCCGCCAGCATGACCGGAAGATATATTTCCCTCGACCGGCTGCCGCTGAGCAGAAACACATCGGCGGCAAGAGCGATTATCCCGGCTGCACAGTAAACCATACCTTCTCCACCGCCGTATATCGCCATGCTGCCGACAAAGGTACCCATGCATCCCCATAGGCGTGTTTCTTCGGGCAGCGACATGGCATAGCAGAGGCCGAAGGGCCTTATGCTGCCCATAAGGCAGGCATCCGACAGGATGAACCCCCATAAAAAAGATATTATGCCTTTGCATTTAACATATAAGGCCGCAATACGGCTGAAAATGCCGTTTCGCCCTTTTATATCCTTCCCTGTCTGCACTTTGGGATGCTCCCTTCATCTATTTGGTAACATTTACCATTATATCCCACAGGCCTGTCCCCTTTTATCGGGAAATGACAGGCAAAATAAAAAAAGCCGCCCGAAGGCGGCTTTGATATCTGTCAGTTAATGATGGGAAGGCTGCTTAGGGCCTTCTGAGTCGTGTAGGTGTCGGAGGTCTCGGTCAGATCGGGAAGGGGGATCTCCCAGAAAATGCCTTCGCTTCGGAGGCCGCAGTTGCAGGTCTGGATGACCTGAATGCCGCCGTTGGCATAATACCAGTTTCGTCCGAAACCGCTGTTGTATGTGTGGGTGTGCACCGTATACTCGACCTTGGAGGGCACCCTGATGGTAACTACCTTGCCGGGTACGCTGGAATAGGGGTCGAACTCGGGCTTGCTTGCCCAGCTGTAATCGGGGATCACCTTGGAGAAATAGCTTGTCGTGCTCTGAGTTCTGAAGCCTGACCTGTCGGCAGGCCTCATCTGCATAAGATGATCCTGCGAGGGGATCTTGACCTGAACTGCGCCGTATTCGACTACGCGGATCTGTGTGATAAGGCTGTGCTCGGTCAGGGTGAGCATTGTGCGAGAGCTGTTGAGCCATGCAGCATAGCTTGTGGTGTCGTAGGTGATAGTGTGTTTTGAGTTGAGGGGGAGCAGCTTGAACTTATATGCATTGACCTTCATGCCGGTGGATGCACAGATATTTGTGCCGTTGCGGACACTTGTGGATGCCGCCTTCATATACTGGCCGTTCTGGTTTACGATATAGTAATAACCGTTGCCGTCGGGCACCAGCGACCACTTCTGCGAGGTGCTGCTGCTCTTTGTGTACTGATAGATGTTCGCGCCGGGCTGTGTGCTGCCGTTGGCGAGGTTGACGGCTCTGCCCGAGCCTCGGTTTACGATGGAATAATAACCGTTGGAGAAGGTGAGCTTAAAGGTCTGGGCATCGGTGTGGTTGCGCTGATAGAGCTGGCAGTTGGCCTTGTTCAGGCTGCTGCCACCCGAGATATCGAGGACATAATTTGTGTTGAGGGCCGATGCAATGACATATTCGCCGTCGGAGACCGGCTGTGTTACGGGGATGAATCTGAACTGCTGGGCCTTTGTGCCGTTGCCGTCATAGATCCACACATTTGTATCGTTGGCCGAGGAGCCTCCCTGAACATCGAGATACTTGCCGCATTTGGCCTTGATGGTGTAGAAGCCGTTGCCGCACCAGTTGATGCTCCACTTCTGGGCATCGGTGCCGTTGACCTCATACTGCCATACGTTTGTGCCCGATGCGGTATTACCGCCCTGAACGTCGATTGCCTTGCCCGAATGTTCGTTAATGATGGTGTAGTAACCGTTTGAGTAGGTGACGCGGAAGCGCTGGGCTCCGCAGTTATTGAGCTGATAGATCTGCAGGTTGGCACCCGAATGGGAACCCATGCAGTAGATGTCGAGCACCTTGTTGGGGTCGAGGGCTGTGACGATATAGTAGCTTCCATCGGGAAGACGTTCGGTTGCCGCTTTGGCATTTGGCGCGGGGAAAATGGCCAGCGCGAGGGCGAGAGCCATAACAAAGGATGTGAGTTTTCTGAGCTTCATGGTTTTTACCTCCGTGTTTTATTTGTTGAGCTTAGTATACAGCCCGGGTGGGGCATCTTCGAATATGCCACGGAGGTTTGAAGTCGGGAGCCTATCAGCCCTCTCAGTCAGCTGCGCTGACAGCTCTCCCATAGGGAGAGCCAAGAGCCCTCTTTTGAAAGAGGGTGGCAGGCAAAGCCTGACGGGTGTTTGGAAGGAGTTATTGCTGAAAACCACC
>JAFOHJ010000139.1 GCA_017421885.1 Clostridia bacterium | reverse complement strand
GCAACTATTAGAACTATTTCAGGCGTGTACGCATCAGGAACTAAGAATGACGAGTTCTTCGTTAAGGCACAAGAACTCACAGCAGAATTTGCTAAGAAAGAGGTGCCGGCGGATTCATCCATCATGCGGAGGCCGAGTATGTGTCTGATCTGACCGGTATGGGTCTGCGTATGCCTAAAGTAATGGCGGCCTTTACCTGCTTCTCGCTGTCGCTCGTCGGCATTCCTCCTTTTGGCGGATTTGTTTCCAAGTGGCAGCTGGCTGCGGCGGCTCTTGCTGACGGAAGCCTTCTTGCCGAGGCAGGTGTTGTGGTGCTTATGGTCAGCGCACTGCTGACGGCAGGTTATCTGCTGCCCATCGTATCGCGCGGATATTTCCCGGGTGAAGGATATAAGGCCAAAAACTGCGACGGCGGCGCGGCTATGACGGCGCCTCTGTTCGCCCTTGCGGCTGTAGCGGCTGCGTTTGGCATCCTACCTGCATTCGTATGTGATTATTTCGGCACCATTGCCGCATGGCTGTTTTAAGGAAAGGAGAAAATATGCAGTATTTAATGATTTTCGCCATTCTGTTTCCTATGGCAGCCGCACTCGGCATAATGAACAATAAAGTGAAGGGCAGTTTGGACAGCCTTCACAAGTATGTGTTTGCAGCCAGCCTTATAAACAGCGCTGTGCTTCTCTATACTGTCTTTTTTGCCGACATCGAGCCCATTACGCTTATGAGCTTTTCCAAGGGCCTTGATGTTATGCTGGCCATTGATGGCCTTTCCAAGGTATTTATTATGATAATCGCGGTGCTGTGGCCGCTGACCACCCTCTATGCCTTCGACTATATGAAGCATGAGGGAGGCGAGCCCCGCTTCTTCGCCTTCTTCCTGTTATCCTATGGCGTTTCGGCGGGTATTGCCTTTGCCGGAAATCTTGTGACCATGTATATGTTCTTCGAGATGCTGACGATGGCAACTCTGCCTCTTGTCATGCACAAGATGGACGATAAGGCCCGATTTGCCGGCAGACGCTATCTGATCTATTCCATTGCCGGCGCATCCCTCGGCTTTATGGCTATTGTGTTTACACACACCTATGGCGGCTCGGGCGGATTTGTTTTGGGTGGAGTTATGGGCGACATCGCAGATGAGGCGGTAGCGCACGACCTGTGCATCGCCTTCACGCTGGCCTTCTTTGGCTTTGGCGTAAAGGCGGCCATCTTCCCGGCATCGTTGTGGCTGCCCTCGGCATCGGTGGCACCCACGCCGGTAACGGCGCTGCTTCATGCGGCTGCGGTAGTAAAGGCCGGCGCCTTTGCCTGCATCCGTCTGACCTACTATACCTTCGGCACCGATATGCTGGCAGGCACCTTTGCCCAGCATATCCCCATGGCGGCGGCCATACTTACCATTGCCCTCGGTTCGCTGCTGGCTCTCAGAAGCAATCACCTCAAGCGCAGGCTGGCATGGTCGACGGTCAGCAACCTTTCCTACATTCTGTTTGCCGTAACACTCATGTCCAACATGGGCCTCAAGGCGGCCTGCCTTCATATGCTGACCCATGCATTCGTTAAGATAACCCTCTTCTTCGGTGTGGGCTCGGTGCTTATCTCAAGCGAGAAGGAGTATCTCGACGAGATAGGCGGACTGGCCCACAGAATGCCGGTCACCTTTGCCTGCTTCACCGTCGCATCGGCTGCCCTGATGGGCGTGCCTCCCATGCCCGGCTTCTTCAGCAAGTGGGCCATCGGCACCGCGGCCGAGTACAGCGGAAAGCTCTTGCCTGTCTTTGGCATCGGAGCTCTTATGATCTCGGCCTTCCTGACGGCAGCTTATCTGATGAGCATAATTTCGAAGGCATATTTCCCCGAGGACGGCAGAAAGGCCTCGGGCGACATCAAAGAAATGTCCCGCATGAAGGCGGTTCAGGCGGCTCTGTGCCTGATCATCGTCCTTATGGGCATATTCAGCCAAAGTATCCAGAGCGCACTCAGCGCCTGGCTGTTCTAAGGAGGCAATGCTATGTTTTCAACTGAATATCTTATGCCTCTCTGTGTTATCGTGCCCATGATCGCGGCACCGGTAGTTTACTCCATGCGCAGACGCTCGCAGAAGCTGGGCGACGGCCTGACGAGCCTTGTCTGCCTCGCTGTGCTGGCCTTTGCCGTGATGCTTGCCGGGGCAGGGGAGTGCAGCGCAGCCTTCACCGACATCTTTATGCTGGGCGTGTCCTTTGCAGGCAGCGGCCTCAGGAGCGTTTTCGGCATTCTCTGCGCCTTTATGTTCTTTATGAGCTCCCTTTCCAACCCCGCATACTTTGCAGGCGAGCATAAGAACGAGCGCTATGATGCCTTCATGCTGCTGACCCTCGGCGGCATCATGGGAGTATTCTATGCAGGCGACCTTTTCACCCTCTATATCTGCTTCGAGACAATGTCGCTGGCATCGTGGGTGTGGGTTGGCCACAACGAGAATGAAAAGGCTCAGCGCGCTGCCGACACCTATCTGACCATGGCCATGATCGGCGGCCTTGTGATGCTCTATGGCCTTTTCGGGCTCCATGATATGTTCGGTACCCTCGACATCGCCTCACTTGCAGGCCTTTCGGAGGGCTGTGCCGAAAAGGGCAGGCTGTTCGTGCTGTCTCTTTGCCTGCTGGTGGGCTTCGGCATCAAGGCCGGTATGTATCCCTTCCATGTATGGCTGCCCAAGGCTCACCCCGTTGCACCTGCGCCTTCCAGCGCGCTGCTGTCGGGCATCCTGACCAAGTCGGGCATCTTCGGCATCCTGATCATCGTCACAGGCCTGCTGTGGGGCGACCATAATTTCATGCTGCTCCTGCTGACTCTCGGCTGCATCACGATGGTGCTGGGCGCTGTGCTGGCCGTTTTTTCCACCGACCTCAAGCGCACGCTGGCCTGCTCGTCGCTGTCGCAGATCGGATTTATCCTTGTGGGCGCGGCTATGCTGACCATAGGCCATGAGAGCGACCTTGCCGCAGCCGGCATAGTCACCCATGCCCTCAACCACGGCCTTACCAAGCTTGTTCTGTTCATTTCGGCAGGCGTTATTTACAAGCATAAGCACACCCTTGACCTTAATAAACTCAAGGGCGCTGGACGCAGCTGCCTGCCTCTTAAGATATGCTTCCTGCTGGGCGCTCTGTCGATCGCAGGTGTGCCCGGATTCGGCGGCTATGTCAGCAAGACCCTGCTGCACGAGGGCATCGTTCATCAGATGCACCATGGCTCCCATGCTCTTCACGGCATCCTTGAGGCGGCCGAGGTGATGTTCCTCTTCTCGGGCGGCCTGACAGCGGCCTATATGACCAAGCTCTTTGTTAAGATCTTTGTTCAGAGCCCCGACAATGATAAGCATCCCGTCACCATCGACAAGGGAAGCCTTATCGCCATCCTGCCCGCCGCTCTTGCCCTTCTGGGCATGGGAATCTTCCCGGCACAGACCTACGAGAGAGCAGCTGCCGCCGCAAGCGAGGCACTCAGATGCGCTCCCGTGTCGGTAGGGTATTTCGAGTGGGTCAACCTCAAAGGCGCAGTCATCTCGCTGTGTATCGGCGCCGCCGTCTATTTCGTATTTGTACGCGGCCTGCTGACCGATCACAGGACCGGCGAATATACCTCCGCGCCCAGGCTGCTGGACCTTGAGGACGACATTTACCGCCCCCTTATCAGGGCGAATGCCTTTGTAGGCGCATTCCTCGCAAGAGTTCTTTACGGCCTCACCGACGGCTTTGCATGGTGCATGACCAGGCTGATGAACCTGGGCGCCGCCAAGCGTGTCACCCCGGGCGAGGATCATCATTTCGGACGTTATTCGAAGGAATATGTCAGGGCAGGCGCCATCGGCCAGACCCTGAGCTTCGAGCTGATGCTGTTCGGCATCGGCGTAGTAGTGGTCCTTGTATACCTGATGTTCCGCGCATAAAAATTGCCGCTGCCCCAAAAGGGCGGCGGCTTTTCTTTTATATTCGAGTTCACAATGGGGTAAAATGGTGGTAGAATATATATGTATACACACCCATCCTCATGAGAAGGAGAATACCATGAAAAAGCTTATTAAAAAGGCACTCTTTACAGCCGCTGCGGCTTCGGGCCTTTATATAGCGGCTCAGGCGCCGAGAAATAACCATCCCGGCCTCGAGGTGCTTAAAAAATACCGTTATGCCCACAGAGGCCTTCATGATATCGATAAAGGCATCCCCGAAAACACCATGCCTGCCTTCAGGGGGGCGGTCACCCATGGATTTGGAGCCGAGCTGGATGTTCATGTGACAAAAGATGGCCGGCTGGTGGTCATCCATGACAGCAGGCTCGAGCGCCTTTGCGGTGTGCCTCTTGTGGTGGAGGACCTGACCTATGACGAACTCTGCAGCTATGGCATTCTGGGCACAAGTGAGCGTGCTCCTCTGCTCAGCGAGGTGCTGGAGGTGTTCGAGGGAAAAACACCACTTATCGTTGAGCTCAAGACATGGAAGGGTAACCATGTGGCTCTCTGCCGCAGGACGGCCGAGATGCTGGACGGCTACAAGGGTGATTACTGCATCGAGTCCTTCGACTTCCGCGCCGTCGAGTGGTTCCGCGAGAACCGCCCCGAGGTGGTCAGAGGCCAGCTTTCGGAGGACTTTGTCGAAGCAAACTATCCCAAGGATCAGCCGATGGCTCAGTTCATCGCCACACACATGCTGACCAACTTCAGGACCCGACCCGACTTTGTCGCCTACCGTTTTGCCGACCGAAAGAAGCTCCCTGCCGCCGTTGCGTGCAAACTTATGGGGGCGCAGGAGGTCAGCTGGACCATAAGGTCGCTCGAGGATATGCTTGAGGCCGAGAAGGACGGCGCCATCGTCATTTTTGAGAAGTTCATCCCCTGATAAACAACACATAAAAGAAAGAGAGAGAAAACTATGGAAATCGTTGCATATTCCTACCGCGGAGGATATAAGGATCTGATCTACACCGGCCATGTTGCCGTAGTCGACCATGAAGGCAGGCTGGTTGCCTCGGTAGGCGACCCCAACAAGGTGGCTTTTGCCCGTTCGTCGGCCAAGCCCATGCAGGCAATGTGCGTATTCGAGAGCGGCGCTGTCGAAGCATACGGCCTCAGCGAAGAGGAGATGTCGCTGCTGTGCGCCTCCCATAACGGCGAAGAGATGCATGTTAATGCCGTTCGCTCGGTGCTGGGCAAGGCAGGCATTCCCGAGAGTGCCCTGCAGTGCGGCGTTCATGCGCCCCTCTATGCTCCTGCCGCAAAGGCGCTGGAGGAGAAGGGCATCGAGCCCAGCGAGGTACACTGCAACTGCTCGGGCAAGCACAGCGGCATGCTGATCACAGCCAAGCATCTGGGCGAGGATCTGAGTGATTACTACACACGCGAGCACAATGTTCAGAAGCGCATCACAGCCATGATCGGCGACATCTGCAATTATCCTGCCGAGAATATCCTGCTGGGAACCGATGGCTGCGGCGTTCCCGTTCATGCTCTGCCTCTTTATAACTTCGCATACGGCATTGCAAGGCTGGCCCGCCCCGAGACTCTTCCCGGAAAGCGCGCCGAGTATGCAAAGACCATCACCGAGGCCATGGCACACTATCCTCTGATGATGTCGGGCAGCGAGCGCATCGATGCCAAGCTGATGGAGGTGTTCGGCACCAATGTATTTGCAAAGTCGGGCGCCGACGGCTATTACATCGTAGGTGTCAAGGACAAGGGTCTTGGCATTGCCGTCAAGATCGACGACGGTAGCGAGGCGGTCAGAAACATGGTTGTTGTCGAGGTGCTCAAGCAGCTGGGCGTTATCACCGAGAAGGAGATGCCCGAGTTTGAGAAGTGGGCGAAGAAGGAGGTATATAACCACAAGAAGGAGCTTGTAGGTTATACTCTGCCCGAGTTCGAGCTGCATTTTGCCGAGTAAATAGATATGAACAAGCCCTCTGCCTAATTGGCAGAGGGCTTTGCTTTCGTTGACAGAATTAGCGTGATAAAGTATAATTATATTGTAAGATTAAATTAAGAATGGAGGCGAGAGGTTATGTATAATATCTGGGGAGTGTTGGAACAGGGCATAGCTGTAAGCATTACAGCAGCGGTAATCCTCATTTTTATATATCTGATTGGCGATCATGCACCGGCCGGAAAAAGAAAATATACATGGCTTATTCTCGCCGCAAGAGCTTTTTTGCCTGCATCAGCCAGTTTTTCATCTGTGCCTTATCTTAGCTTTGAGATAGACAAAATGAGAGCATTTGTTGAGAAAGGACTTGCATCGCGCTATTCTTCGCCGTGGGTACCTGCGGTTAATGACCATGTGTTTCCTGTAATAAAAAATATGCCGCAAAGCTCTTCCGATTGGATCTTTGCAGTTTACGCGGCAGGTGTTATTGCGTTTGCGGCATTATATTTGATCAGAGCTGCAAAAGAACCTGCGGAAAGAGAAATATGGAAGCTTCTGTGGAAGATCGTAAGGTGTCTTAACTGGTACAACCCCTTTGTGCATTTTGTTTGCCGCCATGCCGAAGACGAAGGTGGCGAGGGGGCAGGCGATAAAAGCCAGGCAATGCTGTATGTCTGCCTTGCTATTATGGTGGCATCGGTCCTGCTTGCGCCGCGCAATAT
>JAFOHJ010000138.1 GCA_017421885.1 Clostridia bacterium | reverse complement strand
GTAAAGGATGAAAAGAACACCGATGACAGCTGGATAAATCATATCCTTATGAAAGAGGCGATGGACAGCCTTAGCGAGCGTGAAAAAAGAATACTTGCGCTGCGTTTTTATGACGGTAAAACTCAGATGGAGGTGGCAAGTGAAATAGGCATTTCCCAGGCGCAGGTATCAAGATTGGAAAAGGGAGTTATAGACAAAATCAAGAAGAATCTGTAAAGACTTATTCTGCGTCACCATAGGGTGACGCCTTTCTTTTTATAGCAATCCTTTGAGAAATATGATATAATGACTGTGATTACGTATATTTGTTGTAATTTATAGATAAATAGCGGCATATATAGCTGTAAAGTATGTTTCAGAGGAGTTTTTTAATTGAAAACCATACTTGATATATTGAATGAAAGCGGCGTGGCTTTCAGAGAAAACGAGCCCCTTTCCAGGCATACCTCTTTCCGTATCGGAGGTCCCGCAAGGTTTTTTGCCGAGCCTTCGTCGAGGGATGAGATAGTATTTCTTTTGAGAGAACTCAGAGAAAACGACCTTCCTTATTTTGTTATGGGCAATGGTTCCAATCTTCTGGCGCGTGATGAAGGATTCGAGGGCCTTGTCATTATGCTGGGGGAAAAGTTTGCCCGCATCACAAATGACGGATGCAGTATAACTGCAGAGGCGGGTGCGCTCATGTCCAAAATAGCGCGCACAGCGCTTGAGCTCGAGCTGACCGGTTTTGAGTTTGCCCATGGAATCCCGGGTTCTTTCGGCGGCGGAGTGTTTATGAATGCAGGTGCCTACGGCGGTGAGCTTAAGGATATCGTAACAGAAGTAGAATATATAGATGAAGATCTTAAGATTAAGACCTGCAGCGGCAGCGAAGCAAACTTTGTTTATCGAGGCAGCCAATTCAAGGATAACAGGGCGCTGGTAATCCTCGGTGCACGGGTCGATCTGCAAAAGGGCAGCAAAGCTGAGATAGAAGAAAAAATGCGTGACCTTGCTGCAAGAAGGCGCGATAAGCAGCCGCTTGAGTTTCCCAGTGCGGGCAGCACATTCAAGCGTCCCGAGGGATATTTTGCAGCCAAGCTGATTGAAGACTGCGGCCTCAAAGGCTTCAGCGTAGGTGGAGCACAGGTTTCTGAGAAACATTCCGGCTTTGTCATCAATACAGGCGGAGCTACCTTTGCCGATGTTTACGAGCTCACCGAGCAGGTAAAGACAAAAGTAATGGAACAGTATGGTGTTGAGCTCGAGCGTGAAGTCGAGATAATGAAGCCGTTTGTAAAATAACAGATTCAAAAAAAGATAAAGAGAAGTTTAAGCGAGGATAAAGATGGATTGTTTGATCATTTCGGGAATGAGCGGTGCAGGTAAGAGTCTGACTGTGGATGTACTTGAAGATATAGGCTACTACTGCGTAGACAATATGCCTGTCAGGCTTATTCCTGGATTTGTAGAGCTTTTTATGGACAGCTCGGCCAAGTATAAAAGGGTGGCTTTTGTAGTTGATGTCAGAAGCGAGCAGGACTTTGAGCGTTTGTTCACCACATTGGACGAGGTGCGCCTTAAAGGAGCAAGATGCAGCGTACTTTTCCTTGACTGCAGCGATGAATGTCTGCTTAACCGCTATAAGGAAACTCGACGCCGTCATCCGCTTGATACATATGGAAAGGGCATTGTAGAGGCGATCGCAGAAGAACGCCGTATCCTCGAGGTCGTCAAGGCTAAGGCTGATTATCTTATCGACACAACAGTTCTGTCTTCGTCGGGGCTTCGCACCCATCTGACCAATCTTTTCTGCGAGGAAGGTCAGAAAATGATGGTCATCAGTATAAATACTTTCGGCTTCAAACATGGTATTCCGCATGAATCGGATATGGTGTTTGATGTCCGTTTTCTCAAAAATCCCTATTATGTTCCCGAAATGCGCGATAGAACGGGGCTTGATAAGGATGTATTTGATTATGTCTTTCGGACTCCTGCGGCAAATATTTTTGCCGATAAGCTTTTCTCGATGCTTGATTTTCTAATCCCTCTTTACATCCGCGAGGGAAGGACTTCGCTCGTAGTTTCCATCGGCTGCACAGGCGGACATCACCGCTCGGTCGCTATTGCGGAAAAACTTTATGCCGACCTTAAGGAGAAGGGACATAATGTAATGATCCGACACAGAGATCTTGTAAAGGATTGATTATGGAGCTATATCACGAAAACGAGTTTTTCAGAGAAGATGCAGTTAAAGCTGCCAAAGCTGCCGGGCGAAGGATAGTTGCCATCGGCGGTGGCACCGGCCTTTCGGCTCTTCTGCTGGGACTCAAAGAATACACCGATAACATCACTGCGGTCGTCACTGTCACCGATGACGGCGGTGGTTCGGGCAAGATTCGCGAGGAGTTTGGCGTTCTTCCGCCGGGCGATATCCGAAACTGCCTGCTGGCATTGGCTAATACCAGCTCGATGATGAGCGATGTACTGAATTATCGTTTTACCGAGGGTAGCCTTAAAGGGCAGAGCTTTGGCAACCTCTTCCTGCTGGCCCTCAATCAGATATGCGGCTCATTTGACAGAGCCGTAGCCAATATGAATGAAATACTTGCGGTAACGGGAAGAGTGCTTCCGGTCACCAATACAAATGTTAATCTGAGGGCTGTATTTGAAGACGGAAGCGTTGTTGACGGCGAGACTTCCATTACCTTAAAGAAAAAAGATACGCATCTAAGCATTGCACAGATAGATATCATCCCTCATGCTGCTGTAGCGCTCGACAGCGTCATCGACGCGATAAACGAAGCCGATCTTATTATCCTCGGTCCCGGCAGCCTCTATACCAGTGTCATACCCAATCTGCTGGTCGGAAATGTGGCAAATGCCGTCAAGAGGTCGCCTGCCTATAAGGTATATGTTCAGAATATTATGACTCAGGATGGCGAAACGGAAAACTTCACTGCATCTGAGCATATAGGCGAGATAAATCGATATGGAAAAGGCCATCTGGTTGATGTCTGTATCTATAATACAACACCCGTCAGAAGAAGCCTTCTTGAGGCATACAGCCGCGAAAACAGCTTCCCTGTAGAGGTGGATAAAGATAAAATAGACGAAATGGGGATAAAGCTGTTTGGCGCCGAGATCCTTGCGCGCGACAATATGCTGGTTCGTCATGACCCGCTTCGTCTTGCGTATAATATAATGCTTATGGCAAATATCATGGTGCCCCGAAAGGGAATGGCGGGGAAGTATGATCAGATGCTGCTTGAACGGGAGTAATAAATGACTTTTACAGAAGAAATCAAAACTGAATTATGCAAAAGCCAGATCACATGAAGCTGCTGCGCAAGCGCTGAGGCTCTTGGTATGCTTCTTTACGGCAACCGTTTTGCACCTGAGAAGATAAAGCTGGTTTCTTCGTCACATGAGGTGCGGAAGAGAGCGCAGATCCTTTTTGGTGGGCTTTTTGGCTGCGATTTCAGCGAAGACGGCAGAGAAGATTCGCTTATGAATGACGATCCCGAGCTTATTCGCAGCATTTTCGAATGGTATGGCTACCAGTGCAACAATTCTGCTCTTACCCTTAACAGGGCAGTGATAGAAGAAGAGTGTTGCAAATCGTCCTTCCTTCGTGGATGCTTCCTTATGGGCGGATATGTGACAGCGGGAAAAAAAGGCTATCACCTTGAGCTTGTCACACCTCACTACAGCGTATCCCGTCAGGTCAGCACCCTTCTTTATGAGATGGGCATGGAGCCCGGTGCGGTAACACGACGCAGCAATTACGTTCTTTACTATAAAAACAGCGAGCTGATCGAGAGTTTTCTCACTGCCATCGGTGCGACCGGGGCAGCCATGGATCTTATGCTCAAAAAGGTGGAAAAGGCGCTTGTCAACGAAGTCAACCGTAAGGTAAACTGCGAAACAGCCAACCTCAGCAAGACTATAGATGCAGCCAATGCCCAGATAGATGCTATCCGTTATCTTGATGATCACGGCCACATAGAGGGGCTTTCGTCTGACCTTCAGCTGACGGCGGCTATCAGGGTACAGTTTCCTATGGCATCACTCAGCGAGCTTGCATCCAAGTTTGACCCTCCTATTTCCAAGCCGGGCCTCAGCAGCCGCCTCAAGCGCCTTATAAAGATTGCAGAGGAGAGAAAGAATAATGACTGATTTTGTCCATCTGCATGTACATACAGAATACAGCCTTTTGGATGGCGCCTGCCGCATCGAAAAGGCTCTTTCTCATGCCGTAAAAATGGGTCAGCCCG
>JAFOHJ010000137.1 GCA_017421885.1 Clostridia bacterium | reverse complement strand
GGGGTGATGCTTTCCGCCGTTTTAAAGAGAACAAGCTCGCCGTTTGCGCATTTATCGTGCTTGTAATGCTGATAATCAGTGTTATTGTCGTTCCCATCCTCAGCCCCTATGACTACACCAAGCAGGACCTGAGAAGCCGTAAGGAATGGCCCTCGGCTGAGCATATTTTCGGCACCGACTCGCTGGGACGCGACCTGTTCACCCGTGTTTTTCAGGGCGGCCGTGTATCGCTGGCTATCGGTGTCATCGGCGCAGCGGTAGTTGCCATTGTCGGATGTATCTACGGCGGCATCGCTGCTTACTTCGGCGGATGGGTAGACATGATCATGATGCGAATAGTTGAGGTCCTCAGTTCGGTGCCCAATCTGCTTGTAATCATCATGATGTCGCTGCTTTTCGACAGCAGCAGCGTCAGCACACTGCTGTTTGCCATGTGCATCACCGGATGGTGTCCCGTTGCCCGCCTTGTACGTTCTCAGATGCTTCAGATCAGCGCGTCCGAGTATGTTATGGCTGCGCGTGTAATGGGCGTATCTCCTCTTAAGATCGTTCTTACACACATGATCCCCAACACCATCAGCCTTATCATCGTCAACATCACCTTCCGCATCCCCGGATTTATCTTCTCTGAGGCCTTCCTCAGCTATGTAGGCCTCGGCGTACAGCCCCCCTCCACAAGCTGGGGCGCGCTGGCTTCCGAAGGACAGGTCACTCTCTCCTTCTACCCCTATATGATGTTCTTCCCTGCGTTCTTTATCGCCATCACCATGCTGTGCTTCACACTGATGGGCGACGGCCTCAGAGATGCACTCGACCCCAAGCTCAGGAGGTAATAAAATGGCTGAATTACTTAAAGTCGAAAACCTCAATGTCTCTTTCATGTCCTATGCCGGCGAAGTAAAAGCCGTCAGAAATGTTTCTTTCCATGTAAACGAAAAAGAGACCCTCGCTCTGGTAGGCGAGTCGGGCTGCGGCAAGACAGTAACCTCCAAGAGCATCATGCGTCTTCTCGGCCGTACGACAGCGGTCATCAAGGAAGGCTCGAAGATCGAGTTCAACGGCGAGGATATCGTCAAGATGGACAAAAAGCGCCTTGCCGAGATCCGCGGCAACGATATCGCCATGATCTTCCAGGATTCGATGACCTCTCTTAACCCCACCATGACGGTTGGCAAGCAGATCGTCGAGAACATTCTCAATCACAACGATATGACCAAGGCTCAGGCTATGGACCGTGCTCTCGAGCTGCTTAAGCTGGTAGAGATCCCCAACCCCGAAGAACGCCTTAAGGTCTATCCCCATCAGATGTCAGGCGGCATGCGCCAGCGCGTTATGATCGCCATTGCTCTGGCCAATAACCCCAAGCTCCTCATCGCCGACGAACCCACAACAGCTCTTGACGTTACCATTCAGGCTCAGCTTATGGACCTGCTGGGTACTCTGAAGGAGCGACTCGGCATGTCGGTCATCCTCGTAACCCACGACCTCGGCATCGTATCCGACTTTGCCGACCGTGTTCAGGTAATGTATGCCGGCCAGATAGTGGAACGCGGCACGACCGATGAGATTTTCAATCATCCCCGCCATCCCTACACATGGGCGCTGATGCGCAGCATCCCCGGCCTCGCACTTGAGCAGAAGAGCAAGCTCTATTCCCTCAAGGGCACACCTCCCGACCTGCTGCTCACCCTCTCCCAGTGCCCCTTTGCCGCAAGATGTGACTACTGCATGCCCATCTGCACGAAACAGAAGCCCGATGAAACGGTCCTCTCGGATACCCATAGTACAGCCTGCTGGCTGCTGCATCCCAATGCTCCCAAAATAGATCCCCCCATCGGCATAGGAGGTCAGCATAATGAGTAACAATAATCTTTATGAGATCCGCAATCTCAAGCGCTATTTTCCGGCCAAGAACGGCAAAGTAGTCAAGGCTGTTGACGATGTAACCTTCAACATCACAAGAGGCGAGACCTTCAGCCTTGTCGGCGAATCGGGCTGCGGCAAAACCACCTGCGGACGCACAGTACTGGGTGTTTATCCCAAGACTGCCGGATCTATCCTCTATAGCGGCAAGGAGTCGAGCGAACTGAGCCGTGCCGAGCAGAAGGAGTTCAAACGTCAGAATCAGATGATCTTCCAGGATCCCTATTCCTGCCTTGACCCCCGAATGGCAATCGGCACCATCATTCAGGAGGGCATGAACGTGCATTTCGACTATACTCCTGCTGAGAGAAACGAAAAGGTGCGTGAGCTGCTCTACAAGGTCGGTCTTACTGCCGACTTTGCCTCCCGTTTCCCCCACGAACTTTCAGGTGGCCAGCGCCAGCGTATCGGTATCGCCCGCGCTCTGGCAATGGACCCCTCCTTTATCGTCTGTGACGAGCCCATAGCCGCTCTTGACGTATCTATTCAGGCTCAGGTAATCAACCTGATGATCGATCTTCAGCAGGAAATGGGTCTTACATACCTCTTCATCTCCCACGACCTTTCCATGGTACGTCATATCTCCGACCGCATCGGTGTTATGTATCTTGGCTCCCTTGTTGAGGTCTCGGCTTCCGGCCCCCTCTACGAAAAGCCTATGCATCCGTACACTAAGGCACTCTTTTCGGCTATTCCCGATATCGGCAAGCGCAGCTCCAAGGAACGCATCCGCCTGCATGGCGAGATCCCCAACCCCATGAATCCACCTCCCGGCTGCAAGTTCTCGTCGCGCTGCCCCTATGTCACCGACCGATGTCATCACGAAGCTCCTCAACTTCAGGAGCTAGAGCCCGATCATTTCGTAGCATGCCATATGGCGGCTGTGCTCAATAAATAACAAAACATTTCTTATCCTGAGGCCGTGCCCCTCAGGATAAGGCCTATCAAAGGAGGCAAATAAGTATGGGATATTTCATCAGTGAACTTACATATGAACAGTGTCAGACACTTATCAACGAAAAAACCGTCATCGTGCTGCCTATCGGCGGCGGCTCTAAGGAGCATGGCAATCATCTGCCCATGGGCACCGATTATATGGTTGCCGACCATCTTGCAAAGGAAGTTACCAAAGCCTGCGATGTCGTAACTCTTCCCACAATGCCCTTTGGCTATTTCCCCAATTTCATCAAATGGAAGGGATCCATCAACATCGAGTTCCAGCACTTCTTTGATTATGTCAAGGATGTCATCCTCAGTTTCCAGCGCTTCGGAGTAAAGAAATTCCTCATAATCGATGATGGCGTTTCCACACATATTCCTCTCAAGCTGCTGGCTCTGACCCTCAACAACGAATATAACATCAAGGTGGCTGTTTCCGACTGCACCGGTCTCGGCTCGGAAGTAGACAAGGCTGTATGCAGCCAGAAGCGCGGCGGACACGGCGACGAAGCCGAAACCTCCTGCATGCTCTATCTCCGCCCCGACCTCGTTCAGATGGATAAGACCACAGAAGAATATTCTTCCTTCTTCCCCAAAACAAAGGGCAAGATCTATTTCCCCAACCGCATGTGCACTCCCTGCGGCACCAACGGCAACAGCACCCTTGCCACAGCCGAAAAGGGCGAAGCCATCCTCAAAGCTCAGGTATCAGACCTCGTTGCCTTCCTGAACGAGTTCATTCCCTGGGAGCCTTGTGATTACTATAACCCCGAAGAAGAGGTGTGATCGATGAATAATTATGATATGCTGCTGCCCGTGCTGCACACTCAGAAAATAGACCTGACCCATGGCGACTGTGCCTCGCTCTATGACAGCGAGGGCAACCGCTATCTCGATTTCAATCAGATATGCACCACCCTTGGCCAGAATAACCAGCACTTCATCAAGCGTATGACCGAAGCGCTGAACGGAATGACCTCCAACAAGGCCGGCCTTGCTCCCGCCAAGGAAAAACTACAGAAATACCTGATGGATACCACAGGGCATAAATTTAATTATATCCACCTGACTGCCTCTGGCTCGGAAGCCACCGAATGGGCCGTTCGAACCGCTCTCAAGCAGACGGGAAAGACCGAGGTGCTCTCCTTTTGGAACAGCATCCACGGCCGCACCTATCTCAGTGCCTCAATGTCGGGTATGGTGCAGCGCAAGACCGATTATGGCCCCATTGCCCCCGGTGTGCTTCTTGCTGCCTATCCCAACTGCAGCCATTGCCCTTACGAGAAAAAGTGTGAAGACTGCAACAATTTCTGCCTTCGTTTCCTCGATAATAAGATAAAGTTTGAAGGTGCTAATGATGTAGGCGCCGTTATCGTCGAAGCTTATCAGGGCAGCGGTGTCATTCCCCCTCCCAAGGGCTGGCTTAAGGCTCTTCAGGACTGGGCACATACTCACGGTGCTCTCTTTATCCTCGATGAAGTGCAGAGCGGCATGGGACGCACCGGCAAGCTCTACCGCTTTGAGGAGGAAGGCCTCGACCCCGATATGCTGCTGCTTGGTAAGTCTATCGTAAACGGCCTGCATATGGGTGTCATCCTCTCGAAGGAGATCCCTGAGGAAAAATACCTCAAGGCTCTTACCGGCGGTGCAGGCGACGATGTTCTGGCTTGCTCTGCCGCGTGTGCGGTTTTCGAAGAACTCCTTGAAAACGGCCTTCTTGAGCATATCGATGCAGTGGGTAAACTCATGGCCAAAAAGCTTGAGAAAATCGCTGAAAAGTATCCTGCTGTAAATGAGGTCCGCTGTATGGGCCTTGCCGCAGCTGTAGAGTTTGATACAGCCGAACACCAGAAGGCTGTCCAGGCTGCACTCAGGCAGGCGCGTGTATTCACATCGCCTTCGGTCAACAACTGTATCATGTTCAAGCCCCCCTACACTGTCACCGAAGAAGAGATCTGCCTTATGGCCGATGCTCTCGACAGATGTCTGGCTCAGCTTGACAAATAACTATAAAAAATATATTCTTATAATAATGTGAGGTGAAGAAATGTGATAAACAAAAGCTCCAGTGTGCCTATGTATGAACAGATAGCGACGATCCTTAAGGATGAGATCCTTTCCAGCAAATACGACCCTTCGGGAAACATCGGCACTCAGACAAATCTGGCTCAGCGCTTCGGAGTAAGCATCATAACAATACGCAAGGCTATTTCTCTGCTGACTCAGCAGGGCTTGCTGGATGTAACTCAGGGAAAAGGCACCTTTGTCAAAAACACTATCCTCAACGATAACCTTACACGTCTCACCGGTGTCGATAATATCATCTCCGACAGCCATCTGTCGGCTCAGGTCCAGGTTCTGTCCTTTGAGATGATCGACACACCCTCACATTTCGACGCCGAGCTCAGACGCGGCCTGGGTAAAAAGTGCCTGCATCTAGAACGTCTTCATGTAATGGAAGGCGTAAAGGCCGCCTATGCTGAGATCTGGCTGCCGGCAAAGTACGGCGAACTGATAACTTCGTCCGATGTCGAGCGATACACGATCTATCAGATCTATGAAAGTAAGTGGAACATGTCGCTGGGCAAAGGCAAGCAGGTCATCCGTGCCGATGCTGCCTCTCCCAAGGTAGCCGATGCTCTGGATATTCCCCTCGAAAGTCCTGTCCTTTCCATTAACCGCCGCGCCTATTCGGCTACCGGCGAGCTGGTGGAATATATGCAGCTTTCTTACGAACACACCCAATATTCCTTCAGCGTCGAGCTTCAACTCAGCTCTATTTAAAACACAGAACGCAGGTCCTCCCTCCGGGGCCTGCGTTTTTCTTTGACTATAGGTTGATATGGCGGTATAATCAAATCAGCTTATAAACAAAACACTGAAAGGCGGACAAGGTATGACAGAACTTTATCCCGAGTTTTATAACGATGTTTTTGGTCCTATAATGCAGCCCGGCTCCAGCTCGCACATGGCGGCTCCCTGCAGGGCTGGCTATCTGTGCAACTCGCTCCTTGGCGAAGATGTTGCCGAGATCGTTGTCGAGATGGATAATGATGGCTCTTTCAAGGGCACCTTCGGCACCATGAACGAGGACCTCGGTATGCTCAACGGCGCTCTCGGCCGCATGCCCGACCACAGCGATTTCTTCAAGGTAAAGACCCAGCTCCGCGAAGCCGGAATCCCTTACCGCTTTGACTTCTGCAGCATGAAGGAAAGCCCTCATATCAACTCCCTCAAGTTCATCATCACCGGCAAAAGCGGCAAAAAGGCCACTCTGGTCGCCAACTCCATCGGCGGCGGTATGATCGAAACAGTATGGGTAAACGGATATGCCTACGCAGGCAAGGGCGATACCTATGTTCTCTGTGTATTTGACCCCGAAGCCGCTCTCGACGGCACTCAGCTCAAGGCTAAGCTCGAAGGTTGCCAGCTTGTTCTTGAGTGCGGCACCGGCAATGGCCAGAAGGGTGGAATCATGCACTGGTTCAAGGTCGACGGCCTGACCGACGATGCCGCAAAAGCTCTCGAGGGCCTCGATTATGCCCTTATGAAGCCCGTTCTGCCCGTCCCCACAACGTCGGCAAAGAAGCCCCAGCTCTTCAGAGATATGGTAGAGTGGCGCCGCCTTGCCTCCGAGCAGGGCAAGAGCCTGCCTGAAGTCGCGATCGACTATGAAATGGCTGCCTCGGGATGGACACGCGAGCAGATCGTTTCCTATATGCGCGACAAGGTGGCATATAATATGTATCGCCGCACACATGCCCTCTATGAAGAGGATGTAAAGCCTATCACCACTCCCTTTACCGAGCTCCACTATAAGAAGTGGCATGCACATATGCCCAACCTTGCTCTCGATATGGGTGTTATCTCCAAGTCGATCCAGTATGTAATGGCAGGTCAGCCTCCCGTTGAAGGTGTTCTTAACGTTCCCGGCCCTATGGGCACAGGAGGCGGATTTATCTTCGGAGTCCTCTCGGCGGTCCAGGAAACTCTTGATCTGCCTCAGGAAGTTCTCCTCAATGGCCTCTTCGTTGCTGCCGGTGTAGGTGCAATCGCCTACACCCGCACCGCTCCCACAGGCGAAGTCATTGGATGCACCGGCGAATGCGGCTGCTGTGCCGCCATGGCCTCGGCTGCCGTTGCTCAGATGCTGGGCGGAACACCCGAACAGGTTGAAGCTGCTGCTTCAATGGCTCTTCAGGCATCGGTCGGCTGGCCCTGCGACCCCATCCCCGGCGGCAAGGATATGCCCTGCATGGCACGAGTCCTGTTTGTGGCCACGATGTCGATCGTATATGCCCAGTGGGCGCTGGCCGGTCAGGACCCCGTCCTGTCCTTCCACGAGGTCCTCGATGTTGCCGATCAGATCGGACGCGGACTCTCGGGAGATCTTCTCTGCACCGCACGCGGAGGACACTGCGCCGCGCCTACTGCACGCGCGCTGAGCTGCAAGTTCCGCGAATGGCACAGCAAACAGTAAATAATCAAATCAAAAGGCCGCCCCGAGGGGCGGCCTTTCTTATTTCTTCACGCTTCTAATATAAGGTTTCACTTCATCTGTAAGACCAAGTAGATAATCCACACTTGTATTGTAGAAATCAGCAAGTCTGATAAGTACATCTGTCGGTATATCTCGCTTTCCATTTTCATAATGAGAATAACATACCTGCGTACACTTTAGATACATTGCTATATCTTTTTGCAAAAGATCTGCATCTTCTCTTAAATCGCGAATTCTTCTATACATTATGCACTACCTCATTTCAAGATACTCACAAAAAGTATAGATAAAACATTTTGTTATCTTGACATATATAACAAAATGTTATATAATTAAGTCGTTATTACAGCAAAGGAGTGATTAGATGGGCCTATTTCGCAATAATAAAAAATATGATTCATTTCTAAATCAAACTTTCACTGAACTCAAAAACAGCGAACTGCTTGATTACCTTATAACAGATATGAAAGATTATTTTACTTCCAACGAATACTCTTGGCTAAGCCTTTCAACGGATTATTATGATGAAGGTGAACGAAGTGTTGTAATAACTGGTGATGGTGTTCTTATTTTTAATTGTTCTATTGAAAATGTAGCAGCTGTAAACGATGCTCAGCGTCGTGTTAACTGGGCATCTCACTTTGCGCTTATGTCACAAAAATC
>JAFOHJ010000136.1 GCA_017421885.1 Clostridia bacterium | reverse complement strand
CCCGAGATAGTGTCGCCGTTGATAAGGTCGCGCAGCGAAGTGGTGAGAGCCAGGCCGGGAATGAGCAGCATTATATTGCCGATCATTATCTTGTCGGAATGATGGCCGATGCCAATATGTAAGAGAACTACGATGACAAAAGCCGTAATGGCACTGCAGAGGGTGTTGAGCAGCGTGCTGTTCATCCTGAGCTTGCCGCCCAGCTGCTGAACGATATAGAGGATGAGGCCCGAAATGAATGACGCTATACCATCGGCAAAGTCGCCGCCGAAAAACACTGCGAAGAAGGCGGAAACAAAACCGTAGGTTATAAAGATGGTCCGGCGTGAATAGACCTTGTCGCACTGTGCCTCTTCCAGCATACGGGTGAACTGATCGGAGGGCAGCGGATTTGCCGCTATCTCGCGGGAAAGGGCATTTACGCGGCCTACAAGGCTCAGGTCGGTGGAGCGCGACTTTATCCTTCGTGTCTGAGTGATAATGTCGCCGTCCGGGGCAACCGCTGTCAGCAGGATGCTGGAGGTTATAGTGAGGACATCGGAGCTTGAGAAGCCATAGGCGGCGCAGAGGCGGGTTATAGTATCTTCGACACGCATGACTTCGGCGCCGTTCTTGAGCAGCAGCTCGCCGACATCAAGTATGCAGGACATTATCTGGCGGTATTCTTTTGTGGATGACTTATTCTGGTCCAAGATGCTGTCACTCCTTTGCTTTCGAAGCCCCGGCTGACGCCGGGGCTTCATTTATTACTTAATAACTTCTGCCTTGATAAGATTGGTCGTGCCCGCGGTGCCGATGGGGACACCGGCCGTGATAACAACGCGGTCGCCCGGTGCGGCGATGCCTTCCTTGCGTGCCGTTTCCGAGCAGAGCGAGAACATTCTGTCAGTGGAATCGGCCTCGCCGGTCAGATAGGCTCTTACGCCCCATGTCAGGGCAAGGCTGCGGCGTACGGCCTCGGATGTAGTGATGGCTGCAATGGGGCAGCCGGGCATGAACTGGGCAATGGAGCGCGCTGTATAGCCCGATGTGGTGGCGGCAAGGATAGCCTTTGCGCCGAGGTCACGGGCCGTCATGCAGGCTGTGTGGCTGATGGCCGCGGGGATGGTGTCGCTGAGGTTGTCGCGCGAGGCAAAGCGCTTCCAGTAGTTGATGTGCTGTTCGGCAGCCTCGACGATGCTGACCATTGTCTTTACACTCTCGATGGGATACTTGCCCGAGGCGGTCTCTCCCGAGAGCATGACGACCGAAGAACCGTCGAATACGGCATTGGCAACGTCAGATGCCTCGGCGCGTGTGGGACGGGGATTTCTGATCATAGAGTCGAGCATCTGTGTGGCGGTGATGACCGTCTTGCCCATGCGGATGCTAAGGTCGATCATTTCCTTCTGAACGATGGGAACTTCATATGTGGGGATCTCAACGCCCAGGTCGCCTCGTGCGACCATAACGCCATCGGCTACCTTGAGGATCTCTTCAACATTATCTACGCCTTCGCGGTTCTCGATCTTGGCGATGATGCCGATGCGCTTTCCACCGTTTTCGTCAAGCAGCTGACGAATGGCTCTGACGTCGTCGGCCTGCCTTACAAAGGAGGCGGCAATAAAGTCGAAGCCCTGCTGCGCGCCGAAGATGATGTCGGCACGGTCCTTATCGGTCATGGCAGGCAGACGGATAGAGCTTCCGGGCAGGTTGATGCTCTTGTTGTTGGAGAGGGGGCCGCCCGATGTGACACGGCAGATAATGTCCTGACCCTCGATGGCTTCAACCTCAAGGCCGATCAGGCCGTCGTCGATAAGGACGACCTTGCCGGGCTCAAGCTCGGCATGGAGATTGTCATAGGTGACCGAAACGATGTTTCT
>JAFOHJ010000135.1 GCA_017421885.1 Clostridia bacterium | reverse complement strand
GATGCAGTATTCTACAAATAAAGCCATTGAATTGTTTAACGAAGTTATCGATATCGGTCAAAATGTAAATGAAGAAGTTTTTTGGAAAACAAAAATTCAAAAGATGCTTTTATACTCACAGATCGGAAAAAGTAAAGAAAACATTATCAGGCAGCATCTTCGGATGCTGCTTTTTTTGTAGTTTTTCGCCGGAGGTTTCGTCTAATTTATTATCTTTGTCTGATTATGGCTAAAGGATTTGTAGAGACAGATTCCCTGTGCAGGGAAATAGTGGATGAGGCGCGCAGAGGCGTCTTCAAGCCGGTTTATCTTCTGATGGGAGATGAACCGTATTATGTGGATATGGTATGCGATGCGATCCTGGAGAATTGCCTTGACGAGAGCGAGAGGGATTTCAATCAGACTGTGTGTTACGGAGCTGATGTGAATGCCGATGCTGTCATCACGGCTGCGAGACGATACCCTATGTTCGCTGAGCGTCAGCTCGTTGTCTTGAAAGAAGCACAGATGATGAAGAGTCTTGAGGAATTGGCCGTTTATTGCCAGAAGCCTCTTGAGTCAACAGTGCTCGTGATCGCGATGCATGGAGCAAGCGCGGACAAGAGGAAGTCGCTTTATAAGACCGTATCGAAGATAGGCGTTGTGGTTGATTCACAGGCTCTGAGGGATTATGAGATGCCTAAGTGGATCTCGATGTTCTATCAAGCAAAAGGCTTAAAGATTGCACCGGATGCCGCTGCTCTGCTTGGAGAACATGCGGGAACGGATCTGAACAAGATAGCCATAGAGACCGAGAAGATGCTCAAGAATCTGCCGGAGGGAACGACTGAAGTGAGCGCTGCAGACATCGAGAAGAATGTAGGTATCAGCCGCCAGTTCAGCATCTTCGAGCTTACGAGAGAGCTGTCGATGAAGAATTCGGCAAAGGCTTTGCGCATAGCTACGTACATAGGATCGTCAGCGAAATTTGCCATGCCTATGGCTGTAAGTGCCTTGTATACTCATTTCTACAGGATTCTCAAGTATGGGGCTTTGCTCATGAGAACCACCAGACCTGCAAATGATCAGAAGGCGAAGGTGCTCGGCGTGAATCCCTATTTCTTCGGCGAGTATGATACGGCTGTGAGAAACTATCCCGTGAAAAAGTGTATGGCTGTGATAGCTCTGCTGAAGGAATATGACTTCAAGGGAAAGGGCGGAGAAGTCGGAGAGGCGACCCCGGCTGAGCTTATGGTCGAACTGACAGCGAAAATTTTAAACATGTAATATAAAATGGGACTTATTCAATGTAAAGATGTCTGCAAGAGCTTTGGTGAAAAAATTGCTCTTGACCATGTTTCGGTGGACATCCCGAAAGGAAAGATCTTCGGTCTGCTCGGACCGAACGGCGCGGGTAAGACGACTCTTATCCGTATAATCAACCGTATTACTATCCCTAACAAAGGTGAGGTGCTGTTCGACGGCCGTCCGATCACACAGGACGATGTCGAGAAGATCGGATATCTGCCTGAAGAGCGCGGACTTTACCGCAAGATGAAGGTAGGGGAACAGGCGATGTACTTTGCTCAGCTTAAAGGCATGTCTTCGAGAGAGGCTGCAAAGGAGCTGAAGAAATGGTTTGTGCGTTTCGGCATTGAAAGCTGGTGGAACAAGAAAGTCGAGGAACTCTCAAAGGGTATGGCTCAGAAG
>JAFOHJ010000134.1 GCA_017421885.1 Clostridia bacterium | reverse complement strand
CCAGCTGCCACTTGGAAACAAATCCGCCAAAAGGAGGAATGCCGACGAGCGACAGCGAGAAGCAGGTAAAGGCCGCCATTACTTTAGGCATACGCAGACCCATACCGGTCAGATCAGACACATACTCGGCCTCCGCGTGGTGGATAAATCCTCCCGCACAGAGGAAGAGGCCAACCTTGGCACAGGCATGGAACAGAACCTGAAGCATTGCGCCTACAAAGCCTGCCTCTGAGCACAGCATCATGCCGAAGATGACATAAGAGAGCTGGCTCACGCTGGAATAGGCCAGGCGCTTTTTCATAAGCTCTTCCTTATAAGCCAGCATCGAACCACAGAAGATGGTCACTATGCTGAGGGCAAGCATAAGCACCTGAGGCCATGTTCCGGCAAGGTTACCGCCGCCGAAGACATAGAAGGCTGCTCTGGCAATGCCCAGAATACCGGCCTTAGTGATAATGCCCGACAGAAGGGCGCTGGCAGGTGCCGGGGCCACGGGATGAGCCGTGGGCAGCCAGTTGGCAAGGGGCATCATGCCGGCCTTGCAGGAAAAGCCGAGGGCGATCATCGCAAACGCCCACAGCTGCTTTGTGCTGAGCGAAAGGTGTCCTACCGACACCGCAAAGTCGTGCATCGTCATGCCTCCGCCCAGCATCATGCCCATAAGAGCCATACTTGCGCCGAAAACCGAGAACATCAGATATTTCATTGCGGCTCGCGATGCCTTTTCTCCGCCGCTGTAAAGCACCAGCGGGAAGGACAGCAGGCTCATGAGCTCATAGAACATATAAAAGGTGACAAGGTTGCCTGCCATGGCAAGGCCCAGCATTGCGCCCATGGTCATCAGCGAAAAGCCGAAAAAGACGTGGCGTCGCTTGTCGTGGGAAAGATATTCGCAGGCATATACGAGAGCCGCGATAAAACCTGCCGATATAACCGTCAGGAAGAATACGCCCAGCTTGTCGGCACGCATGATGATATAGAGAGTATAGGTGACCTCAAAATCGAGGCTGGTTCCCATCATTACAGCGGGCACCAGCGAAAGTACTGTGAGCACCGCGGCAATGCAGGCAAGAACGTCTCCCCTTCTATGCCTTGTCAGAAGGATAAATGCACCTGCCGCCATAGACAGCAGTACCGGCAGCAGACAGATAAAGCTATTCATTTGTCTACCTCCTTACAGCATCGAGAGGCCAAGTTTGATGACCTCGGTCACATATCCGGCACAGGTGCCCAGCAGCACAACGCCCAGCATAAGGACGGCTGCCGCCAGCACAAAGCCGGGGTTCTTTTCTTTATCCTCGTGCACATCGCCCGAGGGCTTCTGCCATATTGCGAAAACGGCAGGGATATAATAGAGCGCATTGAGCACCGACGAAGCCGCCAGCGCCAATATCGCCGCCCACATCTTTGCTCCGCCCATAGCTGCACCTGCAAAGAAGAGCTTGGCCGTAAAACCGCCCAGCAGCGGTATGCCCACCATCGAAAGTCCGCCGAGGGTGAAGCCTATGCCGGCCACTTTATCGCTGTGAGCCGAACCGCGCAGGCGATAAATGCTCTTTTCGTGGTGACGGATCTCCGACAGCCTGCCTGCCGAAAGAAACAGAAGAGGCTTGGTGACGGCATGAGTGATTATCTGGAAGAACGCCGCCGCGACGCCTGCCTCTGTACCAAGGCCAAGGCCCATGAAGATATATCCGATCTGAGCTATCGACGAATAGGCCAGCATACGCTTGATGTGTTCTTCGCGCATGGCCATCAGCGATCCGATCATCATTCCGGCAATGCCGAAGACGAACAAAATGTCGAGAATGCTGGTATAGCGGATAATGGTCATCGAGAATACACGGTAATATATCCTTATGAGGAAAATGATGTATCCCTTAAGCACAAGGCCCGACAGAACGGCGCTGGAGCTTGTGGTTGCTCCGCCGTGGGCCTGAGGCAGCCATGCATAGAAGGGGAACATCGCGCTTTTGATGCCCATACCGATAGTCAGCAGGCCGCAAACAACTGTCAGCGGGACCTGATAGCCCGATCCGATGTTTAGAATCTGGATGCGCGAAAGCAGCTGAGGCATCAGCAGGTGGCCGGTGACACAGTAGAGCATGGCCAAGCCGATCAGGAAGAGACCCGAACCCAGCAGGCTCAGCACCAGATATCTGATAGTTGCCGCAATGGTCTTATGTGTATCTCTTGCCATAACGATAGCGCAGGCTGCCAGCGTGCTTATCTCGATGAATACATAGCCTGTGAAAATGTCGTTTGTGAAGCTGAGCGCCAGAAGCGATGCCAGGATCATGGACATCATAGTGAAATAAAAACGCTGTTTTCCTGGCAGGATGTCGTCCATCAGGGTCTTTCTGCCGCCAATGAGCGACATAGCCATTACAAGGGCAAACACCGCGCCGAGGAATGCCTCGAGAGGGCCTACATAGAGCTCGTTGCCCCAGGGAGCCGTGAAATGGCCCATGAGGTATACAAAGCTCTCTTCCCTGCTCCACAGTATGCCGCAGAGAATGCCGCAAAGCAGCGAAACCGAAAGGCAGATTGCCACAGTTGTTCTGAGGGCGGTTCGTCCGCTCTTCTGCAGAGGCATGGTTATGCCGCCCACCATGCACATGAATATGCACACGAAGGGAATGTTATAGTAGATAGGCTGCATTATTCCACCCTCTCTTTCGCAAGCATCATGATCTCGTCGAAATCAACGGTGTGATAGTGCTTATAAAGCCTCTGAACAAGCGCGAGAAAGAAGGCCGAAACGCTGACCGAAACTACGATACCGGTCAGAACAAGGCCTGCAGGAATGGGATTTACGTAATTAACAGCATCGGTAACTCCGTTTGTGACGATGGGTGCCATTCTTCCCTCGATATAACCCTGAGAAGCGAGGAACAGAAATACCGACGAGTCCATAACATTGAATGCTACGATCTTTTTAATAAGATTGCTCTGAAGCAGCAGGTTGATGAATCCGATACCGAACAGTATTACGGCAGCAATTTCGAACCTGAGAGAAATTGCCTTTTCAAGAAGTCCGTCCATCAGATCTCCCCCCTTGCAAAGAGTACATAGAAGCCGTACATCGTGCAGGCGACCACCATGCCGACGCAGATATCCAGCACAAGAATAAGTCCCGAGCTGAAAATGGCTCCCGGGGTG
>JAFOHJ010000133.1 GCA_017421885.1 Clostridia bacterium | reverse complement strand
CAGTGCTCGCCCGATGAAAACCTGTCCTCGAAAAAACATTAAATGTAAAATTTTGTCCTTGCATCGCAGCTTTGGCTGTGATATAATCTTAAAAATTTTGCGAAAATGTGATATATCGGACTTGTCTATAGGCTCGTCCGTGTATTATAAATCTTAATTCATTAATATAAAGGGAGCGATTTAGAAATGGGTAAACACCTTCTTAAGTTAAGTGATCTTCACACAGACGAAATAATTTCTATTCTTGACAGAGCCCAGATGTTTTGCCAGGGTATTGATGTTCCCAATTTTAGCGATAAGATCGCCTGCAATCTGTTTTTTGAATCATCGACTCGCACCCAGTACAGCTTTAATGTAGCTGAAGAAAAACTGGGTATGCGAGTCGTTTCTTTTAACCCGGCATCTTCGTCGCTGAATAAGAACGAAAGCTTCTACGACACGGTCAAGACCTTCGATTCCTTCGGTGTCGATGCTCTTGTTATCCGTCATTCGGAGAACGAGTACTTCAATCAGCTGCTGGGTCATGTCAATGCAGCCATCCTTAACGGCGGTGACGGCACAGGCAACCATCCCACCCAGTCGCTGCTCGACCTGCTGACCATCAAGCAGGAGTTCGGCCGCTTTGAGGGCCTCAAGTGCGTCATCGCAGGCGACATCGTACATTCGAGAGTTGCCCACACCAACTACGAAGTCATGCGCCGCCTGGGCATGGAAGTAGTTACAGCCGGCCCCGACGAGTTCCTCGAGCCCACACTGGACAGCGAGGACTTTGACCATGCAGTCAAGACCTCCGACATCGTCATGATGCTGCGCATCCAGCGTGAGCGCCACGCCGCATCCATGAGCATGAGCGCCGAGGAGTTCCACAACACATATGGACTGACAGTCGCACGTGAAAAGACAATGAAGGACAAGGCTATCATCATGCATCCCGCTCCCGTCAACCGCGATGTCGAGCTGGCCGACAGCCTGATGGAATGCGACCGCGCTCGCATCTTCAAGCAGATGTCGAACGGCGTATTCGTACGTATGGCAGTTCTTGAGAGGGCGGTGAAGTAATGGCATATATCCTGAAAAACGGCAGTGTATATATAAACGGCGCCTTCGAGCAGACCGATCTGCTGGTAAAGGACGGCGTCATTGCAAAGATCGGAAGCGCACTTGAGTGCGGCAACGCCGAGGTCATCGACCTTGCGGGCAAGACGGTCATGCCCGGACTTGTAGACCTTCATGTTCACCTGCGCGAGCCGGGATTTGAATATAAGGAAACGGTGGAGACCGGCACAAAGGCGGCGGCAGCCGGCGGTTTTACAACAGTCTGCCCCATGCCCAACCTTAACCCCGTTCCCGACAGCCTCGAACACCTTAAGGTTCAGCTGGAGGCCATCGAAAAGGATGCCGTCATCAACGTTCTGCCCTTCGCATCCATCACGGTGGGCGAAAAGGGTCAGGAGCTCTCGGCTATTTCCGAGCTGGCCCCCCATGTTATCGGCTTTTCCGACGACGGCAAGGGCGTTCAGAAGGACGAGATGATGGAAGAGGCCATGAAGCTCATAAACGAGCAGGGCAGTTTCATCTCGGCTCACTGCGAGGACGAGAGCCTGCTGGAGGGCGGCTCGGTGCACAAGGGCGAGTTTGCGGCTCTTATGGGCCTCAAGGGCATCTCGTCGGCATCGGAATATGTTCCCATCGAAAGAGATATAAAAATGGCCGAAAAGCTGGGCGCAAGATATCATATCTGCCACATTTCGGCAAAGGAAAGCATCGAATATGTCCGCCAGGGCAAGGCGAGGGGCGTTAAAGTGACCTGCGAAGTCACACCCCATCACATTGCCATGTGCGACATGGATATAAAATCGGACGACGGCAAATATAAGATGAATCCCCCGCTGAGGAGCAGGGAAGACCGCCTGGCCATTTTTGAGGGCCTTAAGGACGGCACCATCGACTGTATCGCCACCGACCATGCTCCTCACTCGGCTGAGGAGAAGTCGAGAGGCCTCGAAAAGAGCGCCTTCGGCATCGTCGGCAGCGAAACGGCATTTGCGGTCTGCTATACCGAGCTGGTCCGCGGTCAGGTGCTGACCCTGCCTGAGCTCTGCGCTCTGATGACCGAGAAGCCGGCCGCCATCATCGGCCGAAAGGCAGTCATCGCCGAGGGCGAGAGAGCCGACATCGCGGTATTCGACCTTGAGCAGGAGTTCACGGTCGACCCCGATCAGTTCGTATCCAAAGGAAAGAGCACGCCCTTTGAGGGCATGAAGCTGTACGGCCGCACCGAGCTCACACTCTGCGGCGGTAACATCGTATACAGGAGGAAGTAAGGGTGAATTACAACAAGAAGCTTGTTTTCGAAAACGGCAGAGAGTTCCTCGGCTTCGGTTTCGGCGCTGACGTTGAAACAGTCCAGGAAGTCGTTTTCGACACATCGGTGGTCGGCTATCAGGAGATCATGTCCGACCCCTCGTACTGCGGACAGATCGTCTGCATGACATATCCCCTCATCGGCAACTACGGTCTGGCCGACGAGGACTATGAGGCAAAGACCTCTAAGATCGGCGGTTTTATCGTCAGAGATTACAACGATTCTCCCTCGAACTTCCGCTACACAAAGACTCTGGCTCAGGAGCTGGAGGAAAACGGCATCCCCGGCATCTCGGGCGTTGACACACGTGCCATCACACGTATGCTGCGCGACGAGGGCACAATGCGCGCCATCATCTGCGATGTAAATGTTTCGGTAGAAGAGGCTCAGGAGCGCATCTCGGCCGTTTCCATCCCCCACGACCATGTCGAGCGCGTTTCCAGCAAGAAGGTCTGGTACAGCCGCACAGCCAACTATAAGTATAATGTCGTAGCCATCGACTGCGGCATCAAGCACAATATCGTCCGCAGCCTCAACGAGATCGGCTGCAATGTGACCATCGTTCCTCACAACACATCGGCCGAGAAGATCATGGGCATGCGCCCCGACGGCATTCTGGTCTCCAACGGCCCCGGTGACCCCGAGGACATCCCCGAAGTAGTCGCTCTGGTAGCTGAGCTTCAGGGTAAGGTGCCCATGTTTGGCATCGACCTGGGCTGCCAGCTGATCGCCCTTGCCAACGGCGCTCTTGTTGAGAAGCTCAAGGTGGGCCACCGCGGCTGCAACCATCCTATCAAGAACCTGCAGAACGGCAAGATCGAGATCGCTCTGCAGAACCACGCCTATGCCATCGTCAAGGACAGCCTTAAGGATGCCGGCCTCGAGCTGACACACATCAATATGCTCGACGGCACAGTTGAAGGCATCAAGAACGAAGAGAAGATGGTATTTGCCGTCCAGCATCATCCCGGCAGCGTTTCGGGTTCGAGAGGCGTCAGCTATCTGTTCGAGACCTTTGTCGAGAACATGAAGACATTTAAGACAAAGAGAGGTGCTGAAAATGCCTAAGAGAGAAGATTTGAAGAAGATCCTTGTCATCGGCTCGGGCCCCATCGTTATCGGTCAGGCCGCCGAGTTCGACTATTCGGGCACACAGGCCTGCCTCGCCCTCAAGGAGCAGGGCTATGAGGTCATCCTCGTAAACTCCAATCCCGCAACCATCATGACAGACACCAATATTGCCGACAAGGTATATATGGAGCCTCTGACACTTGAATATATCGCCAAGATCATCCGTATGGAGCGTCCCGACGCTCTGCTGCCCACACTTGGCGGCCAGACCGGCCTTAACATGGCTATGCAGCTGGCAAAGAAGGGCATCCTGCGCGAGTGTTCCTGCGAGCTGCTGGGCACAAGCTTCGATTCCATCGAGCAGGCCGAGGACCGCGAGCTCTTCCGTGACCTCTGTGAAGAGATCGGCGAGCCCGTTATCAAGAGTGTCATCGCCCACTCGGTAGAAGAGATCAGGCAGGCAGCCATCGATATCGGTTATCCCATCGTTCTGCGCCCCGCCTTCACACTGGGCGGCACAGGCGGCGGTTTTGCCGACGATGAAAACGAGCTGCTGGAGCTGGCCGAGAATGCACTTCGCCTCTCCCCCGTATCTCAGGTCCTGGTCGAGAAGTCGGTCAAGGGCTATAAGGAGATCGAGTTCGAGGTAATGCGCGACAAGAACGGCACAGCCATCGCCATCTGCTCGATGGAGAACATCGACCCTGTCGGCGTTCACACCGGCGACTCGATGGTAGTTGCTCCCGCACAGACCCTGACAAAGAAGGAGTACGGCATGCTTCACGACGCCGCCCTCCGACTCATCACAGCCCTCAAGATCGAAGGCGGCTGCAATGTTCAGTTCGCTCTCGACCCCTATTCCTTCAATTACTATGTAATCGAAGTTAACCCCCGCGTATCCCGTTCGTCGGCTCTGGCTTCCAAGGCCAGCGGCTATCCCATCGCAAGAGTTTCGGCTCTGGTAGCCCTCGGCTTCCATCTGGACGAGATCCGCATCGCAACAACACCCGCATCCTTCGAGCCCTCCATCGACTATGTCGTATGCAAGGTAGCCCGCTTCCCCTTCGACAAGTTCTCCAGCGCAACAAAGACACTGTCGACACAGATGAAGGCGACCGGCGAGGTCATGGCTGTTGGCCGCACAATGGAAGAGAGCCTTCTGAAGGCCATCCGCGGCCTCGAGCAGGGCGTTAACCACCTCTATATGGCAAAGTTCGACGATATGTCGGAGAGCGAGCTGCTGGCATCCATCAAGACAGCCACCGACGAGCGCATTTATGCCATTGCCGAGTTGCTGCGCCGCGGCATCGATCCCATGATGATCTGCGAAGCCACAAAGATCGACTACTTCTTCATCGAGAAGATGAAGAATATCGTCAAGTACGAGGCAGTCATCGCAGAAAACAAGGGCTGCCCCGAGGTCATGAGAGTTGCCAAGAAGATGGGCATCTCCGACCGTTACATCGGCGGCAAGTGGGGCATGAGCGAGAAGGAAGTCTTCGAGTTCAGAAAGCAGCATGGCATCATGCCCGTATATAAGATGATCGACACCTGCGGCGCCGAGTTCTCGGCATATGTTCCCTACTTCTACTCCAGCTATGAGGAGGAGAACGAGAGCATTGTCACCGACCGCAAGAAGGTCATCGTTCTGGGTGCAGGCCCCATCCGTATCGGCCAGGGTGTCGAGTTCGACTTCTCGACAGTTCACGCCATCTGGGCCATCAAGGAAGCCGGCTATGAAGCCATCATCATCAACAACAACCCCGAAACAGTTTCGACAGACTATACAATTTCCGACAAGCTCTATTTCGAGCCTCTGACCATCGAGGATGTTATGAACATCATCGATATGGAAAAGCCCTATGGCGTAATCGTAACTCTGGGCGGCCAGACAGCCATCAACCTGGCTGCACGCCTTGAGAGCATGAATGTTCCCATCATCGGCACATCGGTCGAGGCTATCGAGCGCGCCGAGAACCGCGACAGCTTTGAAAAGCTGATGGGCGAGCTGGGCATTCCCCAGCCCACAGGCCAGGCTGTTACAAATGTTGAGGACGGCGTAAAGGTAGCCGAGAGGATCGGTTATCCCGTTCTGGTCCGTCCCTCCTACGTTCTGGGCGGCCGCGCAATGCAGATCGTTAACCGCGAGACCGAGCTGAGACTCTACTTCAAGGAGGCTATCGTAGCTTCCGAAGAGACCCCCGTTCTGGTCGACAAGTATATCTCCGGCAAGGAGCTTGAGATCGACGGCGTCTGCGACGGCACCGACGTTTATATCCCCGGCATCATGGAGCACGTTGAGCGCACCGGTGTTCACTCGGGCGACTCGATCTCGGTATATCCCACCTTCTCGGTAAGCCAGAAGGCAAAGGATACCATCATCGACTATTCCAACCGCCTCGGTGTCGGCATCGGCATCAAGGGCCCCTTCAACATCCAGTTCATCGTTGACAAGGACGAAAATGTCTATGTCATCGAGGTCAACCCCCGTTCTTCCCGTACAGTTCCCTTCATCTCGAAGGTAACCGGTGTCAAGATGGCAAACATCGCCACAAAGGTAGCACTTGGCCAGAGCCTTAAGGATCAGGGCCTCGGCACAGGTGTCGCACCCGAGAAGAAGCGCTGGTATGTAAAGGCACCCGTATTCTCCTTCTCCAAGATCACAGGTATCGACGCATACCTCTCTCCCGAAATGAAGTCCACCGGTGAGGCCATCGGCTATGATGACACCCTCAACCGTGCCCTCTATAAGGCTCTCAAGGCTTCGGGCAACCGCGTTGAGAACTACGGCACAGTATTTGCAACCATCGCCGACGAGGACAAGGAGGCAGCTCTGCCCCTCATCCGCCGCTTCTATAACCTTGGCTTCAATATCGAGGCCACCGAGGGCACAGCAGCCTTCCTCAAGGAAAACGGCATCCGCACAAAGTCGAGAAAGAAGATCTCCGACGGTGCCACCGACATCCTTGACGCTCTCAAGCAGGGCCACATCACCTACGTTATCAACACCCAGTCCCATAACGGCGACCCCCACGACGGCATCCAGATCCGCCGCGCAGCAGTCGAGAACAATGTAACAATGTTCACATCCCTCGACACTGTAAACGTTCTGCTGGCTGTTCTTGAAGAGATCACCGTCGGCGTTTCGACAATCGACAAATAAACCTGAAGGTGGACAACGTGACAAAAGCTTTTTACGAAATCGTTTCCAATAAGAAAATCGCACTCGACACCTATGAGATGGTTCTGAGCGGGGATACTTCCTCGCTCACGAACCCCGGCCAGTTCGTCAACATCGCCCTCGAGGGCCTCTATCTGCGCCGCCCCATCTCGGTCTGCCACTATGAAGAGGGTCAGATGACCATCATCTACAAGGCGGTCGGCAAGGGCACAAAGCAGATGGCAAAGATGGCACCCGGCGAGAAGCTGGACGTTCTCTGCGGCCTGGGCAACGGCTTTGACGTTTCCAAGGCAGCGGGAAAGAAGGCTGCCGTTATCGGCGGCGGCGTCGGCGTTCCTCCCATGTACGGCACAGCAAGAGAACTCATTAAAAACGGCGTGGAGGTCACAGCTATCCTCGGCTTCGGCACAAAGGATATGGCCTTCTACATCGAAGAGTTCGAGAAGCTGGGTGCAAAGGTCATGGTAACTACCGATGACGGCACCCTGGGCATCAAGGGCTTTGTTACCGATGCCCTCAAGCAGACCGACTGCGATTATTACTTTGCCTGCGGCCCCCAGCCTATGCTCAGGAGCCTGCACCGCACCGGCATAGAAGGCCAGCTCTCCTTTGAGGAGCGCATGGGCTGCGGCTTCGGCGCATGCATGGGCTGCACATGCCACACACTGGTGGGCACAAAGCGCATCTGCCAGGATGGCCCCGTATTCCCCAGCTCGGAGGTAACATTCGAATGAACAGACTTGAAACAACACTGAGCGGAATCAAGCTTAAGAACCCCGTCATCCCCGCAAGCGGCACCTTCGGCTTCGGCCAGGAGATGGCCCACTTTTATGACCTCAACGTTCTCGGCGGCATCAGCCTCAAGGGCACAACGGGCGAAGAGCGCTTCGGCAACCCCACACCCCGCATCGCCGAGTGCCGCGAAGGTATGCTGAATGCAGTAGGCCTTCAGAACCCCGGCGTCGATGCAGTCGTAGCGCGCGAGCTGCCTGCAGTCCGCAAGATCTATGACGGCGTGCTGCTGGCCAACATCTCGGGCTTTTCCATCGAAGAATATGTCATGGTAGCCGAGAAGTTCGATAAGGCACCCGAGATCGACATCCTTGAGATCAATATCAGCTGCCCCAATGTCCGTCACGGCGGCATGGCCTTCGGCACCGACCCCTCGGCAGCCGAAGAGGTCACAAAGGCAGTTAAGGCTGTTACACATAAGCCTGTATATATGAAGCTCAGCCCCAATGTCACCGATATCGCCGCTATCGCCAAGGCCTGTGAGGCCGGCGGCGCCGACGGCATCACCCTTATCAATACCCTGCTGGGCATGGTCATCGACCCCCGCACCGGCAGACCCATCGTAAGCACAAAGATGTCGGGCTTCTCGGGTCCCGCCATCAAACCTGTCGCTCTGCGCATGGTTTATCAGGTAGCACAGGCGGTTAAGCTGCCCATCATCGGTGTAGGCGGCATCTCGACAGCCGACGATGTTATCGAGTTCATGTCGGCCGGTGCATCGGCCATCCAGGTCGGCGCCCAGAACCTCGTAGATCCCTTTGCATGCCCCAACATTATAAATGAACTGCCCAAGAAGATGGACGAATACGGCATCGGCAGTCTGAAAGATATTATTGGAAGGAGCCTTACATTATAATGAACAGAGATGTAATCATTGCCTGCGATTTTAAGAACAAGGCAGACACAATCGCATTCCTCGACAAGTTCCAGGAAGAGAAGCCCTTCGTTAAGATCGGCATGGAGCTCTTCTACGGCGAAGGTCCCGACATCGTCCGCGCCATCAAGGACCGCGGCCACAAGATCTTCCTCGACCTCAAGCTTCACGATATTCCCAACACAGTCCGCAAGGCCATGATGAACCTTGCACGCCTGGGCGTTGACATGACAAACGTCCATGCAGCCGGCACCATCGACATGATGCGCGCCGCCAAGGAAGGCCTGGCTGAGGGCGCCATCGGCGACCCCGCTATCCTGATCGCTGTAACACAGCTGACCTCTACAAACCTTGAGCGCATGCAGAAGGAGCTGCTGATCAATGCCACAATGGAAGAGACAGTCGCCCACTATGCACGCAACACCAAGGAAGCCGGCCTGAACGGCGTAGTCTGCTCGCCCCTCGAGGCAGCTATCGTAAAGAATGCATGCGGCAAGGACTTTATCACAGTCACACCCGGCATCCGTTATCCCGATGGCAACATGGGCGACCAGTCCCGTGTTATGACACCTGCCAAGGCACGTGAGACAGGCACCGAGTTCATCGTAGTCGGCCGCCCCATCACACAGGCAGAGGATGTAGTTGCAGCATACAGAAGAGTCTGCAAGGACTTCATCGGTTAATTATTTGAATGATCCCCTTTCCACAGGATGTGGAATTAATATGACATTAAAGGAGATTGATCTATTATGGAAAAGCAGGTTGCAAAGCTTCTTATGGATATCAAGGCGGTTTTCCTCCGCCCCAACGAGCCCTTCACATGGGCTTCCGGCATCAAGTCGCCCATCTACTGCGACAACCGCCTCACACTGTCTTATCCCAAGGTACGTGACGTTATCGAGCAGGGTCTGGCCGACATCGTTAAGGCTAAGTATCCCCAGTGCGAAGTCATCGCCGGCACATCGACAGCCGGTATCGCTCACGGCGCTCTGGTCGCTAATATCCTCGACCTCCCCATGGCTTATGTCCGCGCTTCGGCTAAGGACCACGGCAGAAACAACCAGATCGAAGGCCGCATCGAGAAGGGCCAGAAGGTCGTTGTTATCGAAGACCTGATCTCGACAGCCGGCTCGGCTATCGACGTCGTTAACGTTCTCCGCGAGAACGGCGCTGAGGTCCTCGGCATCGTTTCGATCTTTACATACGGCCTCAAGAAGGGCATCGACCGCCTTGCTGCTGCTGAGATCGAGAACACATCCCTCTCCAACTACAACGCTCTCGTAGCAGTTGCAGCTGAGACAGGCTATATCGCAGAGGCTGACATCAAGAAGCTGGAAGCTTTCCAGAAGAATCCCTCTGACGAGAGCTGGCAGACACTCTAACCCCAAAAAATCTTTGGATTTTTCGGGGACCCCGAGAGATTAAATAGATTTTGGCGAAATGAATTCGCCAAAATCGAGACGCGCCATTCTGGCCGGCGCGCGGCGCAGATGCGCCGTGTAGGCTGACTCTCGGAACAGACCTATAAGAAAAAGCCACCCAAACGGAGACTCTTCCTAAAGAAGCAGTCTCCGTTTTTTTTGTATAAAAAATGACACTTTCGATTAGTGAAAGTGTCATAGTGGGTCGTATATTTTGAGAAATGTGAAGTGATATTGCAAACTTGTCGTTTGCAGTGATATTTTTGCCATACAGCAAAAGAGATATAAAAGCCGTTGGCTTTTGTGATATTATATTCGCCCCTGAACTGTTCGAAGAAAAATATCACGATGCGAAGCATCATATCACAGCGAAGCAATATAACTCGCCGTCAGGCGAATATAACTGAGGCACACTCCGTAAGGAAGTGTGCCTCAAGGGTGGCTTTTTTGTGCTTTTATGCTTTGAGGGTCTCGCCGCCTTTGCCCCATATAGGCAAAACGATGATGTTAACGACGATCTCGCTTTTTGGGATGGGGTAGTTGTCGCCAAGATAGTCGCAGATCTCCTTTATAAAGGCCTCCTGCTG
>JAFOHJ010000132.1 GCA_017421885.1 Clostridia bacterium | reverse complement strand
GGCGGAGTTCTCGGCGGTGCCCTTGTATGCAAGCTTAAAAAGCGCCGCTTTATGCCCACGTTAGACATGGCCTGCATAGTCTTCCCTCTTGCCCAATCTATCGGACGATGGGGTAACTTCATGAACTGCGAAGCATTTGGCGGCCCCACCGATCTTCCCTGGGGAATGTCGATAAACGGTGCAGCTCCCGTCCATCCCACCTTCCTCTATGAATCCATCTGGAACTTCATCGGTTTCCTGCTGCTTCACAGATACTCCAAAAAACGCAAGTTTGACGGCGAAATGGCCCTTGCATATCTGGCATGGTACGGCTTTGGCAGAATGTTCATCGAGGGCATGAGGACCGACAGCCTTTATATCGGCTCGACGAACATCCGCGTTTCCCAGCTGCTGGCATTCATATTCTTTATCGTTGGCGCCGGACTCCTGTGCTATATGCACATGAGCAAGAAATATCTTTCCTGCCCCATCTTCACCTCGCGTATACGCGCTGCCTTTGAAGGTAGCAGCGTCAATAATATACCCGAGTTTATTCCCACACCTGTAAACAATAAGGAGGAAACTAAAATGAAAGAACTCACAATGTTTATGCTTCCCAACTGCCCCCATTGCAAGCTGGCTTTCAAGCTCCAGGACGAGCTGATGGCCGAAAACCCCGAGTACAGAGATAATATCAAGATCAACATGATCAACGAGGCCAAGGAGAGCGAACTTGCCAACTCCTATGACTACTATTATGTTCCCTGCTATTTCTACGGCAAGGAAAAGCTCTTTGAGGGACACGCCGAGAAGGAAGATGTCGAGAAGGTATTCAAGGCTGTTCTGGAAAAATAAATCTCCACAGCATGTTAAAACCCGCCACTCAGGCGGGTTTTATTTTTATATTTCTTTTGCCATAAAAAGAACATGACCGCAGTCGGAAAAGCCTTTTGCTCTGTAAAAATCCGCTGCCGGGGCAAACCGATTGGTCGACAATGTTATCCCCGCCAACTTTTTCTCTTTGACATAAAGCTCCAGTCTTTTCATCAGCATGGATCCATATCCCCTATACTGATGCTCGGGGCTGACAAACATCTCGTCAACAAACACTTCGCTGTTATTCCACCATATCTTTTCGTGGGCAAACACAGCACCTATGACATCCTCACCGTCATCCAGCACATATCCGACAAACTTTTTTGCCTCAAAATAATCTGAGAGATATCTCTCAGCCGTTTCAGGTGACCAGCGGCACTGCCACATTTCATTGTTGTACACCCGACACATGATACCGGCACAGGCGGCTATATCCCCTTTTCTCAGTTCTCTGATCATCATCTTCCCCTCCTGGATAATACAACCGCCAGCAGGATGATAACCGCAAGAACAACTGCCGCTGCCGCCACGACAATAAGCGGAAACGCATTACCCGAAACAAATATGGCTGTGGGCCCATCGGCTCCGCCGATCACTCCCACACTTGATGCATCTCCACAGCCTGAAAGAAACAGAAAAGCCGCCATCAAAGCCAAAAAACTCAGCACCATAATGCACTCCAATCTATATGCTTGCCGTGTTTTGCAAGGAACTCGTTAGCTTTGTTAAAATGTCCGCATCCGAAGAAGCCGTTATGAGCCGACAACGGCGAAGGATGGGCCGCGGTCAGAACAAGATGGGCAGGATTTGTGATAAGCCTTGCCTTGGCTTTGGCATTGGCTCCCCAGAGCATAAACACCATAGGGCGTTCTCTCATATTCAATTTTGAAATGATGCTGTCGGTAAGGATGCTCCAGCCGCAGTCGCGGTGAGAATTGGGGCTGGCTGCTCTTACAGTAAGGGCTGTGTTGAGCAGCAGAACCCCCTGCTCGGCCCATCCCAGAAGACATCCGTGATCGGGTATTGCCATGCCGGTCTCCTCGCGCAGCTCTTTATAGATATTTACCAGTGAAGGAGGCGCAGGCACTCCGGGCCTGACCGAAAAGGCAAATCCATGAGCCTGTCCGGGGCCGTGATAAGGATCCTGACCCAGAATCACTACATTTACATCGTTATAATCGGTGAACTTCAGTGCATTGAAGATATCATACATTCCGGGGTATACAGTATATGTGCCGTATTCGCGCTTGAGAAAGCTCCTGATGCGCTGATAATAGTCAGAGGCAAAATCCTCGGCCAGTATCTCGTCCCATCTGTTACCTATATGGACCATAACAAGACCTCGCTTTAAAACATCATTATTTATATGATTATACAGTATACTATCTGCCCAAAGCAATAGAAAAGAGCCTCTCTTCAGCAGAGAGGCTCTTTTGTTTTGATTTATTCGAGCTCAAATGCGCCGGTATAAAGCTGATAATACTTACCCTTCTGAGCAATAAGCTCGTCGTGAGCACCGCGCTCGATTATGTGACCATTTTCAAGAACCATGATAACATTGGAGTTCTGAACTGTAGACAGCCTGTGAGCAATGACAAATACCGTCCTGCCCTCCATAAGGGCATCCATGCCGCGCTGAACGATGGCTTCGGTACGCGTATCAATACTGGAAGTTGCCTCATCGAGAATCATTACAGGAGGATCGGCAACGGCAGCTCGGGCAATGGATATAAGCTGTCTCTGACCCTGCGAAAGGCCCGAGCCGTCACCTTCGAGCACCGTGTCATATCCCTGGGGCAGCAGCATGATGAAGTCGTGGGCATTGGCCAGTTTTGCCGCCGCAATACATTCGTCATCGGTGGCATCCAGCCTGCCGTAACGGATATTTTCCATAACCGTTCCGGTGAAAAGGTTGACATCCTGCAGTACGACGCCCAGAGAACGTCTGAGGTCGGACTTCTTTATCATATTAATATTGATGCCGTCATACCTGATCTTACCGTCGTCGATGTCATAGAATCTGTTGATGAGGTTAGTAATGGTGGTCTTGCCTGCACCGGTAGCACCTACAAAGGCCACCTTCTGTCCCGGCTTGGCATAGAGAGATATGTTGTGAAGGACTGTCTTGTCCTCTACATATCCAAAATCCACATCATGGAACCTCACATCACCTGCAAGAGGTGTATACTGCGCAGAAGTGCCCTCCATGGGTATCTTCCATGCCCAGTGACCTGTTCTGTGATCGGCTTCGACGATATTGCCCTTTTCATCATAAGTGCAGTTGACCAGTGTTACGATGCCGTGATCTTCCTCAGGTTTCTCGTCCAGAAGTTTGAAGATTCGGTTAGCACCTGCAAGAGCCATTATGATCGAGTTGACCTGCTGCATGACCTGATTGATGGGCTGTGAAAAGCTTCGGCTCAGCTGGAGGAATGTGGCGATCATACCAAGGGTGATCCCTCCATGGCCGCTGATGGCCAGCCAGCCGCCGAATACGGCCAGCATAGCATACTGCAAGTGGCCGAGATTTGCCGAAACAGGGCCCATGATATTAGAGAAGATATTAGCCTGAGTAGTGTTTTCGCACAGATCGGCATTGCGTCGATCAAACTCTTCTTTAGCCTTGTCTTCGTGGCAAAAGACCTTGATGACCTTCTGTCCGTTGACCATCTCCTCAATATATCCGTTCATATCACCCAGCGACTTCTGACGTTTTACGAAATACTTTCCGCTCTGTGCAGCCAGCTTTCGGCTTACGGTCATCGTGAGGAAAAGCGAAACTATGACAAACAATGTCATAACTCCAGATGTTGTCACCATTGCGATAAATACCGAAACAATGGTAATGACCGACGAGAATATATGCGGCAGGCTCTGTGTTATCATCTGGCGCATCGTGTCGGTATCGTTGGTATAATGACTCATTATATCGCCATGGGTGTGTGTGTCGAAATACCTGATAGGCAGTGACTGCATATGAGCAAACATTTCATCTCTGATCTGTTTGAGGATCCCCTGCGACACCTTTGCCATCGTCAGGCTCTGAGTGAGAGCAGCGACAGTTCCGCAGGCATATATGCAGGCCATTTTTAGGATCGCATGAAGCAGTCCCGTAAAATCAGGATCAGGCGATGCCAGCAGAGGTGTTATGTTATCATCAATAAGTGTTTTGAGGAACAACGAACCTTGGACATTTGCATAAGCGGAAACGCCAATACAGACCATTACAAGTACTATCTTATACCAGTGTGGCCTGAAATAACCGATCAGACGCTTGAGAGTTCCCTTTACATCAAACTTTTCTCTGGGCCCCATCATCATAGGTCCTCTGCCGGGACCTCTGCCCGGTCCTCCGGGGCCGCCCATAGTGCCTCTTCTTTTATTTTCCATCCTCGTCGCCTCCCTTCTGCTGGAGCTCGAATATCTCGCGGTAGATATCATTGTTTTTCAGCAGTTCTTCATGAGTGCCGATGCCTGAGATAATGCCGTTATCCATAACGATTATCCTATCGGCATCCTCTACCGAGCTGATCCTCTGGGCAATTATAAACTTTGTGGTTTCCGGCATATACTCACGCAGGCCTCGCCTGATATTGGCATCGGTCGCAACGT
>JAFOHJ010000131.1 GCA_017421885.1 Clostridia bacterium | reverse complement strand
GTCTTCGGTCTGCCAGCCGATGGGGTAGTTGCGGTTGAAGTCGTTGCCGAAGGGAGCGGGAGCCGCCTCGATGTTGATGCCGTCGAAGCCTTCCAGCAGACCCTCGTCATATACGTTGTAGAAATCGCCCATCAGGTCGTCGGGCTGGCGGCGAACCATGACGCGGGGATCCTTCTGCGAGATCTTCCAGCCGCCGTAGGGGGTCTTCACACGCATGAGGCGGATGATGCCGTCGCCGTCGATGTCCTGACGCTGCAGGCCGGGCATGGGATGGTGGAAGGGGTAGAGGCGGGGAGCCGAGCGCAGGGTGCCCGGTGTGGTGAGATAATACTCCGAGCCGTCGGGCGAAACGCGGGGAACGGCATAGAGGGTGTATCTCTTCATGAGATATGCAATATTTTCATCGTCGAGATTACTGAGGATGGTGTCCAGCAGATACATGACGGTCATGCTGCCTGTGACTTCGCCTGCGTGGATGTTGCCCTCGACATAAAGGGCAGGCTTGTCCTCGAAGCCTCCGGTCGACTTGTCGGTGACCTTAAGTATCCACTGCTGCCTTCCCTCGGGTGTCACGCCGATGGAATCAAGCTCGGTAAAGCCGGGATGATCTTCGGAATATTTCTTCAGAATATCGGTGATCTCGGCATATTTATAGTAATGGTCATATACATAGCTATGCTTCATGATGTTTCCTCCTTTATCACAGCCACTTCTTAGATTGTAACATCTAAACCCGAATAGTTCAACAAAAAGCTGCACTTTATAGATATTACCTATGGGCAGTTTGTATATATTATGGAGGCATCCGCGGGCGTGCAATGCACGCCCCTACAGGGTGCTTTCCCGGCAGACGGCTCGTAGGGGCGAGCAGTGCTCGCCCGCGCGCCCCCCTCCACATCATTTTTCATCAAAACCGACAAACAGGTTTGGGGAAAATACCAAAGTTTATCTTAATGAAAAAAGTTTGCTTTTATTTCCCGTGGTACAATGTTATTATAATATCAGCTAATTAAAAACCAAGGAGGAATATCCCACATGACAAACAGACAGGAACTTATCGTCAAGAACGTTGACGCTCACAAGCAGCTCGTCCTCGATGCAGAGAGATGGCTCTGGGCTCATCCCCAGACAGGTTACACCGAGTGGGAAGCTCATAACTACCTCGTAGAGAAGTTCGAGGCCCTCGGCTATAAGCTGAACCTCGCAGGCAACATCCCCGGCTTCTGGGTAGACGTTGAAACAGGCAAGCCCGGCCCCAAGCTGGCCATCTTCGGCGAGCTGGACGCTCTTGATATCGCTAACCATCCCGAATCGGTCAACGGCATGACACACTGCTGCGGCCACCACGGCCAGGTATCGGCCCTTCTGGGTATCGCCGCTGCTCTGACAGAGCCCGGCGCACTCGACGGCATGTCCGGTTCTATCCGTCTGATCGCTGTTCCCGCCGAGGAAATGATCCAGCTCGAGTTCAGAGAAGGTCTCCGCAAGCAGGGCATCATCAAGTATAACGGCGGTAAGGTAGAGTTCATGCACCGCGGCGTCCTCGACGGCTGCGACATCGCCATGATGGTCCACGGCGGCAATCTGGGCGACAACTTTGATTTCGGCGGCAACTACGGCTCCAACGGCTGCATGGCTAAGACGATCAAGTTCAAGGGCAAGAGCTCTCATGCCGGCGGCGCTCCCCATCTGGGCGTAAATGCTCAGTATGCAGCTATGCTGGGTCTGCAGGCCTGCAACGACCTTCGTGAAACACTCCAGGAGAAGGACTATATCCGTTTCCATCCCATCATGATGGGCGTTAACTGCGCAGTTAACATCATCCCCGACGAGATGAAGATCGAGTCCTATGTCCGCGGCTCGTCCCTCGAGGCTATCAAGCGCGAGAACAAGAAGTTCAACCGTGCTCTGACCGGTGCTGCTCTGGCTCTGGGCGCAGGCGTCGAGCTTTGCGACCGTCCCGGCTATGCTCCCGAGATCCACGATCCCGACTACATGAAGCTCATCGAGCAGTGCTGCGCTGACCTGGTCGGCGCTGAGCGCGTAATGTTCGACTATACAAGATGGGGCACAGGCTCGTCCGACTTCGGCGACATTACCTGCGTCATGCCCGGTGTTCAGTTCTCCTGCGCAGGCGCAAGCGGCACAGGCCACGGCATCGACTATTACATCACCGACGCTAACCGTCTGTGTGTAAACTCGGCTAAGGCTCAGCTTCTGGTTGCCGACGCTCTGCTGTGCAACGATGCAGAAGCTGCAAAGAAGATCATCGCCAACTACAAGCCTCAGTTCAACTCGATCCCCGAGTACCTCAAGGCTATCGACGAGATCTCCCTCGACAAGGATGCAGTCGTTTACGACGAAAACGGCAATGCAAAGGTCGACTTCCAGAATATCTGATAAATATTTAGGATATATACAGAAAGGCTCCCTTCGGGGAGCCTTTTTATATCTAAGCCCTCTTTGGCAAAGAGGGTGGCAGGCGAAGCCTGACGGGTGTTTGGGGCAACGAGCTTCCTGAAAACCACCATATCCCTCCATGCCCACGTGTTTCGGTGTCAGAAAGAATGGAGGGATCGTACATTCCCCGTAAATGCTCTACACCAAACCTCAGTCAGCTGCGCTGACAGCTCCTTTCCCAAAGGAGCCTTGGATGCGTTTCCCAAAGAGGGCTTGAAAACATCCTGCGGCCGGGCGGGGCAAATCTTTCTTATATATTCCTCTCACTGTAATTAAGGCAACACAAAAGCCCCGCCGTAAGGCGGGGCTTTTCGCTCAAAATTAAGATTATTCCTCTTCGTGCTCTTCCTCTTCGTCGTGGTCCTTAATCTCGCCGACGATGGGGGTGGGGTCGATGCCCTTGCGCTTGTAATAGTCGGCCAGTGCTGCGCGGATGGCTTCCTCAGCCAGAACCGAGCAGTGAACCTTTACAGGGGGCAGACCGTCGAGAGCTTCCATAACAGCCTGATTGGTCAGCTCGAGGGCTTCCTTGATGGTCTTGCCCTTGACCAGCTCGGTGGCCATGGAAGATGTGGCAACGGCAGCGCCGCAGCCGAAGGTCTTGAAGGTTACATCCTGGATAACTTCGTTCTCGTCGATGTACATATGCATCTGCATAATGTCGCCGCACTTCATGTTGCCGACTGTGCCTACAGCGTTGGCATTCTCCAGCTCGCCGACATTTCTGGGGTTGAGCAGATGATCCATAACTTTCTTAGAATACTGCATTTTATCTTATTCCTCCGATATGTTGAGTTTTAGCCTTCCCAAACGGGCGACATGCTTCTGAGACGCGCTACGATCTGGGGAAGGACCTCGAGGATATGATCTACATCCTCTTCGGTAGAGAAACGGCCGAGAGTAAGTCTCAGCGAGCCGTGGGCGATCTCGTGCTTGAGGCCGATGGCCATCAGAACATGAGAGGGATCAAGAGAGCCGGTCGAGCAGGCCGAGCCGGTCGATGCGCATACGCCCATGTGATCGAGCAGCAGAATGAGGCTCTCGCCCTCGATGGCTGCGATGGCAAAGCTGCAGTTGCCGGGCAGACGGTTGGTGGGGTGGCCTGTCAGAATGGTCTGGGGGATCTTGAGGACGCCCTCGATAAGGCGGTTAGACAGAGTGCGTACGCGTGTGCTCTCTTCCTCCATCTCGACTCTCTTGAGGCGGGCTGCCTCGCCGAGGCCTACGATGCCCGAAACATTCTCGGTGCCGCTGCGGCGGTTCTTCTCCTGGCCGCCGCCGGTGACAAAGGTGTCGGGGCGGATGCCTGTACGGATATAAATAGCGCCTACGCCCTTGGGGCCGTTGATCTTGTGGCCCGAGAGGGAAAGCAGGTCGATATTCATCTCATTTACATCCAGAGGGATGTGTCCGTATGCCTGAACGGCATCGGTGTGGAAATAAACGCCCTTCGCGCGGCACAGAGCGCCGATCTCCTTAAGGGGCTGGATCGTGCCGATCTCGTTGTTTGCAGCCATGACCGATACCAGAACGGTATCCTCGCAGATGGCCTCTTCGAGATCCTTGAGGGAAACGAGGCCATGCTCGTCTACGGGCAGGAAGGTGATCCTGCAGCCGTCCTTTTCCAGCGCCTTGCAGGTCTGGATAATGGCGGGATGCTCGATCTGAGTTGTGATGATGTGCCTGCGTCCCTTTGCATGGCGCGACTTTATCATTCCGCGGAGGGCAAAGTTGTCAGACTCGGTGCCGCCCGATGTGAAGAAGATCTCGGATGCCTTTGCGCCGATGACCTTGGCGACCTCTTCTCTGGCCTCCTCGACGGCCTGACGGCTTGTGCCGCCCAGCTCATAGAGGGAGGATGCATTGCCGTAGCACTCGGCAAAGTAGGGAAGCATTTTATCTATAACACGCTGGTCTACCTTGGTGGTAGCAGCATTGTCGGCATAAACGAACTTGTTGTCCATTCTGAGCTTTCACTCCTTTTTGAGTTTTCTTTCATTTTGAATATACACCTTTATGGTGCATTTTTCAAGAGGAGAATTGTAATATTTATAAACAACCCTCTGAAGCATAATTCTTTCCGGTTCCAGGCATTTTTATCCACAGTTTGTGGAGGGAATGGCCCGCCGCGTCCAAGGCTCCTTTTGAAAGGAGCTGTCAGCGCAGCTGACTGAGGTTTGGCAATGCCGTTCTGACGGTTATTTTTGCGTTGCCGTAAGACTGCTGGCCAAACACCCGTCGCCTAACGGCGCCACCCTCTTTCAAAAGAGGGCTCTTGGCTCTCCCTCTGGGAGAGCTGTCAGCGCAGCTGACTGAGAGGGCAGCAATGGCTCCCTTTAGGCAAGGGAGGCAAGAAACGGCTTCCCCCTGTGTGGGGAAGCTGTCACCGAAGGTGACT
>JAFOHJ010000021.1 GCA_017421885.1 Clostridia bacterium | reverse complement strand
GAAATCCATAATTTTCTCCTTTCAAATAAATACACTTTTGTTTTCCTCTTTTTGTTCCCGGGAAAGGATCATCGATGATATCTCGGGGGGCAGCTGAAAAAGAAAAAGACTTTTATCGGCAGAGGTGATCTCTGCGATAAAAGTCTTGTAAAAATCTTTCGATCTCTGTGCGTCCGGGCCCTACTTAAGGGCCGTCCTGACGGTGCACACAGCAGGTTTTTGTTCCTGCTGAACTACTCCCTTTTGATGTTTATATCATATCACTTTCAGTATTGAACTTCAATATTCATACTCTACGAAGTTTGACTCCTGCTTTTGTGCAGGTATGATTGAAAACGAAAAGTGCCCTGTTTTACCTCGGCAAAATTGCAAAAACATCCTGAAAACTGGAAAACTCGCCTCGTTTGGAGATTAAAAGTTCAGGCAAAAAACATGAGAGCAAGCCTCCGACATTAAAGTTCCGTTGGTCAAATGCGGGGTGATCTCAGATATGAGATGATAGGACTGCAATAATTGGCCCCCAATATGCCCAAAAGTGTGTTGACTTTGAAACTCCATCGCCTTTTTGAAGCAGAAAAAGGGGTAGGTTATTATTAAATCAGGATAGGACCCAACTATCGACCATAATGCAGAAACAGGAGGTAAAAAGAAAGTGAAAAAAATGATTTCTTTGATCGTGATGCTGTTTTTTATGATGCAGCTCGCGGGCTGCGGCATGGCGGAACTGGTCGGAGCAGTTCTTGAAAGAGCCGATAAGGAAGTGGAAGCAAATGCCGAAGATACCGGCCAGGCTGCCAACACCACTCTCAGTGAAAGCGGCGATGAAGAAGAGTATATGCCCGTCGTTCCCGATGACACAGTTATTAATGAGAACAAAGCAGAAAAGGATGCCGACAGGAAACCTGTCATTACATTGGGTGAAGAGAGAATCTTTTTTGAGAACAGCCAGACGGCCTATTCCTTTCTGTCCAGTCCACAATACATAAGTGTCTGTCATGCTTTGTTTCAAAGTGAATCGGTATCCGGACCCAAGGCATACACCCTTCAGATAAGAGATGGAAGCTTTGATAAGGATGGCAATTATGTCGGAATGCTCCATTGGCAGAGTTTTGATTTTCGAAACCTGAGAGCGTGCTTTACCGACAGAAATCTTTATACATTCGCGCAGAATAATCAGATCCCCAAGCTGGATAATAAAGGCCCTCTTGGCCTGATCTTTGAGGACGGTGTCCTTGACCCCGATAACCTCAATATCATCGTAAGTGACCTTATGGAAAACAGCTTCGGTGCTTCTCAGATAGCAGCCGAGCTTGCAAACCTCCTCTGCGAAAAGGAGAATGTAGAGCTCAGGCTTTTCCAGTTTGACTGTGAAGGCTTTAACGGAAACATGAGTTTTCCTTCCTATTCCACAGAGGGAACCATCGTCAGAACAGTTGAGAAATACCGTGGCTCGGCAGCCATGTATATCGTGGCTGTTGGCCCTACACAGGATGTTGAAAGCTTTGCCGCAAGATTTGACGAAAGCCTGCCGGATAATATCAGTTGCAATGAGGCCATTTACGTCAATGGCGAAGAGTATCCCGGATATACGGGTATCAACAGCTTCGAGATAGTCGACAGCCTGAACAAGCAGATGTCAAACGGCAGCTGCGAGACCCTTAACTATACGGTCAATGCAAGACCGGTGGAAGGCGAGGAGCTGGTGTTTGATTACAATACCGATCACACGGTAAAGGAAAGCGGATATAAGATCGCCTTCTATGCCGAAGTCGAAGAGGGTTCGCCTCTTGCGTCAGAAGAAGATGTGAAGGTGAGGATAGAGAACATGAAGGTCAACGGCGATGTTCTCCAGCCCGAGCATAATATAAGCATTGACATGAAGTATGTGGACAAGCTCACCGTCCGTACAGAAAATGCTGATGATGGATACATAAGCGAGGCACCCGGCCTTTATCTGACCGTCGCCGGTATTGATGCTTATCCCGAGAGCGTGACATCCATCGAGTTTGACTTGGTAGCCGATATTCAGAGCAGCGCTGACTGGATCGGATCCAAGAGCGCTACCATTCTCGAGTTCCAGTCGCTGACATCGCTGCTGCCCCAGAGCGAAACTGCCGAAAACCGACTTGTGTGGAAGGCAGGATGCACCGATATTCTTGCACGAACACTTGACCTTACCGATGTGGACAACATCCTGGGTTCCTGTGTAACGAGCACCAAGAATATCGAGCATTTCAGCATAAAGCTGAACGGTCCTGCCGATACATCGGGCCGATGGGACGCAATGATTTACGGAGCAGTCGGGATCACGGCAGCCGCAGTGGTGGTTATCGTAGCCTTTACATTTGCAGGATCCAATACGAAAAAGAAAAGACGCAGAAGATAAATAACAGGAGGAATAAAAATGAAACAGGTTAAGAAAAGATTCGCAGTTTCCCTTATGGTGATCGCAGCCGTGCTTGGCATCGCAGCACTCATAGTCAGTTCGGGTGCCATGAAGGTAGTGGCAGTTGAAGAAAGCATGAAACCTTATATCAGAACCGGTATGACAGTCGAGTGTGCCGCCGGCATACTGGTGTATGTACTTTGGTTTGCGGGATACTACAAGCGTCTTCAGCGAGCCATCAATCCCGGCACCGAGCCTTCTGGCAAGGTGATCTGGGGAGCAGCAGCATTTGCCGCAGCGCTTATCCTCTGCGTGCTCTTTATGGTGCTTAAGGGCGTATCCATCGGGGCAGTATGGTACGGCGTTGGCTATGCACTCTTCGCAGGCATTTCGACCGCTGCAGCAGCAGCTTACACAGAGTTTTAAACAGGAGGTATCACAATGGAAATCAACAGAAACGGTATTCTGGGAACTATTTCCCGTATATTCAGAGGCAATGATGAGCCTCAAACACAGACAGCCGAACGTGTAGAGACCGATAATGTTGTAATCTACCGCATCGGCGGAGGCGGCTCCGGCGGCGCAGCTGCTGCCGCAGATATGATCATGTATCTTGCTCAGGCCTTCTATGCAGCCGATAAGGGCACACCTCTCCAGTCGGCACCCAAATCCAGTGTGATCGACCTCGATGCCGAGGCAGAGGGCACAGCCGACATGGTAAATGCCGCAGTACGCATTAATACTCTGGCAAGCGCCGACCATAACGGCAGAGGCATCCGCCATATCGAGGCTGTCAACACAGCCATTGCCCACAACATGGAGGGCAGCGACGAGAACACCTGCATCGGCGATATGATCGACCAGAATTCGGCTCATGCACGCAACATGGCCGACATCATCCTCACAGAAGAAGAACTCCATCTTCCCCGCAAGGTAGGCGGCCAGGGCCGCAGCAAGTTGGCAGAGAGTTGGGGAAGCGTGATGTTCAGATCCCGCGAACTGGCAAAGCTTTTTGAGTCTATCGTAAGCGACTACCGCAACAACAAGAAGATCCTCGTCCAGCTTTCGGGCTCCTGCACAGGTGCTATGGGCGTTGCGGTGCATAATCTTCTGCCTCAGGAGATCTACCGCAGATGCAATGAAGTAAACCCCAACCTTATTGATAACCTCAAGATCCACGAGTTTGTTATCGAAGGATATACTATCCATCCCGCAGAGGACAGCGAAGACGAAGCCTTCGTCCTTGACAATACACACGATGAAGTAAGACGCTTCTACTTTAATCAGAATGAAGCACGCAAGATGGTGGATGTCACCTATCATATTGCCACCGCTGCTCCCGTAGTAGCCTACGAGAAGTTTGCGAGAGGCGGCAAGCAGTATCGCCACTATTCTCTGGGCGACATGCTTCTGCTGAGCGCAAAGGCCGATTCGGCCCGTACAGCATTTGAGAATGGCAGCGAGAAGGGCCGCCACAAGCTTATCGTAGTCGACAACGACGAAAACGACCCCCGCTTTAAGTGGAGCGATATCCACGACAAGGAGTTCATGAAGATGATGGTCAATTACATCAGATTCTGCGCCGTTGTCTATCTCAGACTTAAGCCTCTTACATATGCCTCTTATGATGAGGTAAAGGTGGCACCCCATATCGTGGCGCTGCTCGGCAAGAAGGCCGAGGCGTCGAGAATCGAAACTCTGCTCGAGCCCTTCAGAGCCATTATCTCTCTCGCTGAGACATCGCTCAGATTTGCCCTCGATGTGGGTGCAACAGGCACCGACTGGTCGGCAGACAAGGTCGACAACGGTTATCCCACGCTTGTGGATAATCAGACCGTCCTCTTTAACCCTGCACAGATCAAGCGTATCCTCTGCGGAACGCTTGAGGACGAAGTAAACTTCTATAATCTTGACAGCATCACTCAGTATGCTGCAAACGGCGGCACTTCTTATACAGTGACCACCGATATTACAGTGGGTTCGGCATTTGACGATGCCACCGACAACATGGAAAAGGGCGAGACGGCAGTAGACTTCCTGCTGGAGCTCTACCGCCAGGCATCCATCTAAGGAAAGGAGACAAGAATATGTCCAGAAAGATCTATTTCAGAGGCCTCAGCCGTGAAGACAATGAGGCTTTCGCAGCCGGCCTTACAGCAGGCGGCTGGGTGGAAGTACCCGCCTACAGCGTCACAGAGCTCTGCAAGAAGAGCGAGGGCATTGCCCATGTCTCCGAAGAGGATAAGGCAGCCCTCAACCCCAGCTATAACAGCCGCTACAATATGCTGAAGAACAGCCTCTGCAGCGGCGGCAGCGCCGACAACATCATCCCCATGCTGGGTATTCATGCCATCAGAATCGCAAGAAGCGAGGAGACATACCTCCAGCTCAATCAGTTTGGTGTTGATGCCTTCACTGAGCTCTACACACGCGTTATTAAGAACGATGTGGGCAATAATGAGGCCTACTGTGTGCTGGTATACAAGGGCAGAGATGACGAAGAGCATCTGCTGGCCGTCTATTACGACCAGGTCTTCCTTGTACCCGTTGCCGGCATCACAGGTGCACTGGCCCGCGAGATCAATGTTCCCTGGCTGAGACCTACCGAAACAGGCATCCGCTGGGAGAACCCCATGCCTTATCTGACCGATGACCAGAAGGTCAGACTCTACAGCATGATCAAGAGTATGTACCCCATCAAGTCCAACCCCGGCATCGCATCCTTCCTTAATCAGTATGCTGAGCTGGCCGACAGCATCGATGAAGCGCTCATCAGAAGCTATGTAAAGGTCAGAGAGAGTGAAGATGTCATTGAATATATCGGAAACGATAAGCTCGGACGCATGACTGTTCCCGGCTACACCGAGCAGGGCGATCTGCCCCGTGTATTCAACGATAAACTGGCCGTTATCCAGAACGATATCGCTCCCTATAAGGGCGTAGTTATTGATTACACCGACATGGGCGGCACAAAGACACACCTTGCCATCGTTCCTCCTCTGAACCGCGCCATCCTCGACTCCGACTTCAAGGTTGCGGATATCGAATATCTGCCCAGAATCGGCGAGGACAAGCAGTTCGAGTATATCGAGGTAACTGCAAAGATACAGGTAGGCAGCGAGACAGTCACCCGCAGAGCCAAGTATGCGGCAGGTGACATGATCGACATCACCGGTCTCGACAATGTTATCCAGATGAATCATATGTACGGTGTCAGCAACAAAGACTGGAAGGGCCGACTTCTTATCCGTACAGGCATGGGCAGCGTTTCCGACCAGAATGTGACGATAATTGACGGCATTAAGCGTGCCAAGATCGACAGATATCTCCCCAACGGCAGCGACAAGGTGCGCAAGTATGAGATCAGCTCGGAGAATGCCGCATGGCATCTCTATAAGACCGGTGTTATCACAGAATATCTGACACTGGTAAGCACAAAGGGCGCTGAGATCGCAAATCTGCTCACAAATCCTGCAGTTTTGGGTCATGCCGGCACCAAGGTGGACGGTCAGGGCATCATCTCCTTTGACGGCGGCGCCACATCCATCGTGTGTCATACAAGACTTGACCATAATCACGGTTATGCACCTCTTGAGATCAGAGCCGAAGAGATCGCACAACCTATCACACCCATGAGCGCAGATGTCTTCAAGCTTATCACAGGCACAATTACACTTCCCGATGTAAAGGGTTCCATTCATCCCACAGCTGTGGAGAAGTTCTTCATTGCCGATAAGGACAGCGAGAGCGACCTGCGCTTCCCCGGTGCCTTCATGCGCCTGCTCTCCTTTAACGACGAACAGCTGGCCAAGATGATGGAGATCAGAAGTGAAACGGGCCGCTTTGAGCTCAGACGCTCCAGCTCGGTCAT
>JAFOHJ010000020.1 GCA_017421885.1 Clostridia bacterium | reverse complement strand
TTGATATCCTCGCGCTTGGTCTCCTTATCGACCGGGCAGCCGCTCTTGCAGATGGGCAGGTTCTGGCGGTTGGCAAAGTTGATGACCTCGCGCTCGGTCATATAAAGCATGGGACGGATGACGTGCAGGTCGGTGCGGTCCAGATAGGTGACCGGCAGGAAACAGCTCAGGCGGCCTTCATAGAACAGGGAGAGCATGAAGGTCTCGACGGCATCGTCAAAGTGATGACCCAGTGCAACCTTATTGCAGCCATTCTCCTTGGCGGCATCGTTGAGGGAGCCGCGGCGCAGCTTGGCACAGAGGGCGCAGGGGTTCTTTTCGTTGCGGATGTCAAAGACGACCTCCTTGATGTTGGTCGGCTTGACGATATATTCTACGCCGATCTCTTCACACAGCTTGGCGATGGGAGAGAAGTCGGCATTTTCATAGCCCATATCCAGGGTAATGGCGACCACTTCGAAGGGAACAGGGTAGAAGCGGCGCAGCTCGGCCAGTGTGCGCAGCAGAACGAGTGAGTCCTTACCGCCCGATACACCGATGGCAATACGGTCACCGGCCTGGATCATGCGGTATTCATCGACACAGCGGCGCAGATGAGATAACATTTTCTGCATAGAGATCTCCTTTATCTGAAGTTAAATGCGTCTTTTCCAAAAATGGGCATATATATCTATGATAGCACAGGCCAAAACGATTTGCAAACAAAAGAACGAAGGTTCGAAAAAAGCACCCTTCTCTGAAAGAAGGGTGCTTATCTTTTAAATGTATGAACTTATTCGGCGTGCTCGGCAACGAATTTGTCGTAGGCTTCCTTGCTGACCTGAGCACGGCGGTTGATGATGCGGATGAAGCCGTCATCACACAGCTCGTTGATCAGCTTGCTGATGGTGACGCGGGCACTGCCGACGATGGCGGCCAGCTCGTTGTGGGTCAGCTTGGAACGCAGGCTGTACCACTTGCCGTCGTCCAGACGCTTGGGGTCGATCTGAGAGCAGTAGATACGCATGAGGCGTGCCTTGCAGGAATTGAAGGACAGGTTGTGCAGCTCGCAGAGGAGGTACTGGTCGTAGTCACACTGCATATCGAGCATTTCAAAAGCAAAGGCAGGATCGTTGTGCATCAGTTCCAGATACTTGCTGCGGGGAACACGCAGGACAACGACCTTTTCCATGGCAATGGCACGGGTGGGGAAGAGCTTGCCTTCCGCATGGGCCAGGTTGCCGAAAATACGGCCGGGGGTCAGATGATAGAGCAGCTTATCGTCGGTACCGTCTGTAATATAGTGGGCAGTTCGGCCGGTCAGCAGCATGCAGATATAGTCTGTGCTTTCCTGCAGATCGAGAACGACCTGCTTGGCGCTGAACTCCAGGATCTCACCAAGAGGGGTCAGAAGCTTGTGATATCGTTCAGCGGCGTCCGCGCTTACGGGCGCAAGAGAGAGAGAAAAAGCATAATTGTTCATAAGAGATATCTCCATTCTTTTCGAGATCGCCGTGGTTACAATCTATAATATGATAATATTGTAGCATTATTTCATAGCGATGGCAATACAAAATTGTGTTTTTTCTTTCACATAAGTCAAAGAGGGGTGAAAATATGGTGTTTAAGGGGGAAATGCGGGATTTCAGCGCATTTTCAATAGGTTCTTTTAGGTAAAGTGTAGCGGGAAATAGCGGGAAATAAAGTTGAATACAATGAATAATATGAGCAAAATGTATATTGAAAAAAGAGAGGGTCGGTGATCGGAAAAGCGCCTGTAAAGCAGGCGGAGAGGGAAAATGAGCGGAAAGCGAAAGATATTTATCCTGTTTTATTTATAAGGTGTAAAAAATAGAACAAAAAGGGAAGGGGGACTTTGGGGACCTTCCGTACAACCTGCACAGAGGATCAGAAAGAGGCTGTTTTT
>JAFOHJ010000019.1 GCA_017421885.1 Clostridia bacterium | reverse complement strand
TCGGTGATGGTTATGCCGCGGACATCGCCGCAGGCCAGCGCTCTGAGCAGCGATGATGCCTCGCCGCTGTACAGAAAGCTCATGCCCTGCTCGTTCTTTTCAAGAGCGCGCACACCTTCGAGGGCGGAAATATCAGCGCTGCCCGTGATGGCCACCCTTCGTGCGTCGGTCTTCGAAAGCTCCGAAACGCTGCCCGTCGCTATGATGCTGCCACCGCGGATTATGGCGGCATTTCTGCAGTTATTTCGGATCTCCGACAGGATATGGCTCGACAGGAAGATGGTGGCTCCCCTACGGTTATGCTCGTGCAGGATATTCCAGAACTCGCGCTGCATAAGAGGGTCGAGGCCGCTTGTGGGCTCGTCAAGGACGATGAGCTCAGGCTCGTGCTGAAGGGCGCATATTATACCCAGCTTCTTTCGGTTGCCGAAGGAGAGCTCATCGCACCTTTTGTTTACATCGAGCTGAAGACGCTCGCACAGCTCTTCTGCGCAACGGCTGCAGCTTCTCTTTCTAAGTTCAGCCGACAGCTTTATGACCTTTCCGGCCTTCATGCCGTCATAAAAAATCGCTTCCGACGGCAGATACCCCACATTCGCCAGCAGCTTTTCCTTTTTTTCGGATATATCCATGCCCAGCACCTCGGCTCTGCCCGAAGTGGGCGAGATAAGGCCCAGGATGGTTCTGATAAAGGTGCTCTTGCCTGCTCCGTTGGGACCGATAAAGCCAAAAAAGTCGCCCTTCTCCACCGACAGGTCGAGCTTCTCTATACCTCTTGTTCTTCCGTAATATTTTGTCAGTCCCTGCGCCCGTATGGCATACATAGGATCACTCCTTTTGCCTGATCTTTATATTAATATATTACTCTAAACCACAGATTTTGAGAAGACCCATGCGCATAAAATCTTTCCTTGAAGACAGAGGGCTTTTGCTTTAATATATAGCTATACAGAATGAAAGGAAGCTTTATATATGACAGTTTTTCTCCCTACCCTTAACCAGATGGCCTTTCTGGTGCTGCTGCTGGCGGCCGGATATATGCTGGTGCGCCGCGGCATCGTCCCCATGGGCAGCGATGCGATCCTCTCCAAGCTGGAGAACACCCTTTTCATCCCGGCTCTGGTCCTCTCGACCTTTATGACCAACTTCACCGTCGAGCGCCTTTCGGTGGCCTGGCAGTATCTGATGATGGGCTTTGCCGTTATCCTCCCCACCATGCCTCTTGCAGTGTTTATTGCAAAGAAATGTACAAAAGACGAGTATATCAGAAAGATCTATACCTACGGCCTTGCCTTCTCCAACTTCGGCTTTGTTGGCAATGCTGTCGTTTCGGCTATCTTCCCCGATATCTTCCTCGAATATCTGGTGTTCGTCCTTCCCTTCTGGATGTTCATCTATGTGTGGGGCGTGCCCTATCTTCTGATGCCTCAGACAGGCGAAAAGAAGTCGGTCCTCTCAAACCTCAAGGCCCTTATAAACCCCATGTTCATCTCGATGATCGTCGGCATGGCCATAGGCCTTATCGATCCCCCTCTGCCTCCCTTCATCGCCTCCTGCGCCTCCTCCCTCGGCGGATGCATGTCTCCCATCGCAATGCTGCTCACCGGCATGACGGTGGCTCAGCTAGAACTCAAGGCCACCCTGAGCAAAGCCTCTCTCTACATCGTGTCGGCCATCAGGCTGATTGTTATCCCCATCGTCGCCATTGTTATCCTGAGCTTTATCCCCCTGCCCTATCCCCTCGAGCTTTGCACCGTCTGCAACCTCGCGATGCCGCTGGGGCTTTCCACTGTCGTCATCCCCAGCGCCTATGGCATGGACACCTCCGAGGCGGCAGGCATGGCCCTTGTTTCCCACCTTTTGTCCTGCCTCACCATTCCGCTGGTTTTCATGCTGTTTGAAATGATGATATAGACTTATCATGTTATTTAGGATATAATCAGAATATAAACATCCGAAGGGAGCATATATTATGGATCTTCTTAAGCTTATGTACGAACGCCGCAGCGTAAGGCAGTATACCGGCGAGCCGGTCTCCGACGAGGCGCTGGACCTTATCCTCAAGGCAGGCCTTGTTTCGCCCACAGGCCACAACTCCAAGCCCTGGCATTTTGTCGTTGTCCGCGACAAAGAAAACCTTAAGTATCTCTCCGATTGCCGCGTAGGCTCGGCAAAGATGCTGGAGAATGCCGATTGTGCCATCGTCGTCCTCGGCGATCAGGACAAGACAGTTGTCTGGACAGAGGACTGTTCGATCGCGATGGAGCATATGCATCTTATGGCCGAATCCCTCGGCATCGGCAGCTGCTGGATCCAGGGCAGGCTGCGTGAGGCACCCGACGGACGCCCCACCGAGGAATATGTCCGCGACCTGATCGGCTTCCCTCAGAATCTGAGGCTGGAAGCTATCCTTTCGCTGGGCATGCCCAAGAACAAGCCTGCGGCTCACACAGAGGACGAGCTGCTTATCGAGCGCATCCACAGAGAGAAGTTTTAAGCTTATCCACAAGACCTCACCTTTTGGTGAGGTCTTATTTTTTATACTTATCCCGCATCCTTCAAGCATGCATCTCATTATATTTTACGCCACTTGAAAATACTATCCAAAGTGCTACAATCATCTTTACACTTCAAATATTTTCAAGGAGGATATGTAAATGTCTGCATTTCCAAATGCTTTCTGGCTGCTCTGTGCTGCCGCGCTGCTGATCAGCTCGATCGGCTTCTACAAGTATGTATATTTCATCTCCCTTGGCTACGGCTTCTCCATCGCCGGACTTGGCGGACTGATGCTGTATCTCTTCAGAGATACTCTCACTCCCGGAACCACTCTCGCCTGCATTCTTTTTATCGCCTACGGAATCCGACTCGGCGGCTATCTGCTCATCCGCGAGCTTAAGAGTTCGGCTTATAACAAAGTCATGAAGACCGAGATCAAGGACGGCAGCACCATGCCCTTCGGTGTAAAGTGCGCTATCTGGGTCACCTGTGCTGCCCTTTATGTTCTTCAGGTCTCGGCTGTATTCTACCGCCTCCACAACGGCGCCGGCACCGATGCCCTTATATGGCTGGGCTGTGCCGTCATGGCCTTCGGCCTCATCTTCGAGTCGGCAGCCGACCTTCAGAAGAACGCCTCCAAAAAGAAGAATCCCAAGCGTTTCTGCGACAGCGGCCTTTTCAAGATCGTCAGATGTCCCAACTATCTGGGTGAAATGATCTTCTGGACCGGTGTTCTGCTGTCGGGTGCTAATATTCTGTCGGGCGCTGGCCAGTGGGCGGTGGCTCTGACGGGATATATCGGCATTATCTTTGTCATGTTCTCGGGCGCACGCCGCCTCGAGCTCAGGCAGAACCGCAATTATGGCGCCGACCCTGAGTATCAGGCCTATGTTAAGAGCGTTCCCATCCTGCTGCCCTTTGTTCCCCTCTACAGTGTAGAGAAATATAAGTTCCTTGTGGCATGATTTTTCAAAGCCGCCCTTCGGGGCGGTTTTTTCTATGTTTTCCAATGTAGTATTCTTGCGTACGAGCACTGCTCTTCTCCCCTATTGACACATCTGCTTCTATACTCTATAATATCATTAAACGATATCATATAACGATATTATCCGAAAGGAGGACGCGTATGCCCCGAAAAGCTCTCGATAACCTGACCGAGTCGATGTTCTATGTGCTGATGGCCCTCACATTGGGGCCAAAATGCGGAGTCGAGATCTCCGACTTCATTGTGCAGAAGACCCGCAGACGCGTCCTTATCGGCCCCGCTACCCTCTATACCATCCTGGGCAAGTTTGAAAAGGAAAAATATATCGAAGAGACCGAAGTTGACGGCCGCAAACGCACATATCGCCTGACTGCCAAAGGCTCGGAGGCCTACCGCACCGAGCTCGAAAGGCTCAGAGCCTGCGTAAGCGATGCCGAGGAAGGAGGAAATATATGAGCAAAACCGTCTATCGCCTGCCGCCCTGCCCCGACTATGACACCGCCATGACCGAAAGCTGGCTGGAGCACCTGGCCCAAAGCGAGGGTCTGTTTCTCACCCGTGACGGCTTCTTTATGGGCCTCGGCTTCTTTGAGCGAGGCACGCCCCGCCGCGTCCGCTATCGCCTTGCCGGCTCAGAGCAGCCCACCGGCATCCTTGCCGATAACGGCGGCGACCCCGACCCCGATATGATCGAGCTTTCGAGCGAGATGGGCTGGGAATACTGCGGCTATCGCGGAGACTATCATATCTACCGTGCCGATGACGCAGGCTCGGTGGAGCTGAGCACCGACCCCGAGGTGGAGGCCATCACCATCGAAGCCATAAAAAAGCGCCGTGGCCAGAGCCTTCATTCCCTAATATTTTGGGGCCTTATGTGGCCACTGGTCCGTATGTCCTTCGCCTTTCTTCAGATCGTCATCACCCTCGGCACATGGCGCACCGTGATGCTGCTTGCCTTTATGTTCCTCAGTGTATGGGGCAGCGCAAAGGAGATAATCCACACCTCGCGCCTGCTGGGAAGGCTCAGAAGCGGCCTCGGAATCGAGCCGGTCGCCTACAATGAAAAGAAACACCGCAGCTATCTTATAAGAAGGGCACTGTGGATCATTTTCACGGCTGCGACCTTTTTCTCCCTCGTTCATTTCTTCTTTATCGCCGAGCGTGAGCAGGATTATGCCGGATACACGGGCGAGCTGCCCTTCCCCGACATTGTCGAGTTGGCTGAGGGTACAGGCTTTAAGTCGTGGTTCGCAAACGACATCGTTGTCACATGTGACCCCATCGCACCTCTCTCTATCGAACTTGACCAGAGCGGCGATGTCCTCGGCGGTAAGATATTTAAGCACGGCGGCCTCGACATCGCCTACTACGAACTGTGCAGTCCCCGGCTGTCAAAGCCGTTGGCAAAGGAGATATTCCGCTTTGAAACAAGGCATGACCGCCTGTTTGTGTTTGGCAGCTGCTCTCACGCCCCCACAGCAGAGGAGTTGAACAAGGCAGAGCAGTTAATGACCGAGGCTCCAGACAGCGCCGAGAAGATACTCAACGCCATACCTCGCCGCAACCTGAAGAGTCGTGCCCAGAAGGCTCGATTTGCATTGCTGTACTCCC
>JAFOHJ010000130.1 GCA_017421885.1 Clostridia bacterium | reverse complement strand
TTCTCCTTGCTGTTGATCGATTCTTCGCCCTCGGCCCACTGATAAAGCAGCAGGTCTTCGTTCATAAAGCCAAGGTCAATGCGGCCCATCGTGCTGGTCTCCATCAGGCAGACGGGGTTGATGCTGCGGATCTTCTCGGTGATCTTTTCTATGGTCTCGCCGTCGGCAAGGTCGCTCTTTGTGATGGCGGCAAGGTGGCAGTGCTTGAGCTGACGGTTGACGGTCTCTTCATCCTCGACCTGCTCGAGGAAGTTGGCGGCATCGACCATGCAGATGACTCCGCCGAAGTCGAACTTCTTGCCCGATGCCTCTTCGGCAGCATCAATGATCTCCTGAACATTAGAGGGGTCGCCGAGGCCCGAGCTCTCGACAAAGAGATATTCGAAATCGCGGTTGGACATATCGCAAAGGGCCTCGACAAAGCTCTTTTTGAGGCAGGAGCAGAAAATGGAGCCGCGGCAGATCTCGATCATCTGGATATCGTCGTCGCGGATGATATCGCCGTCAATGCTGAGCTTGCCGAACTCGTTCTGGATAACGCCTACTCTGTGACCCTTAAGGTGCTCGAGGATCTTGAGCAGAAGGGTGGTCTTGCCGCTTCCGAGGAAGCCGGTGAGGACATAGATTTTTGTGTTTGCAGAATTGCCCATTGTGTGGATCTCCTTTGTTTTATTATCGAGAATAGCTGCCGTGGCTCTGGCCACCAGCTCCAGTTTTTCGCGGTTGAGGCTGTAGTGCACCCACTTGCCCTCCTTGCGCGAGTCGACAAGGCCGCTCTGGCAAAGCTGCTTCATATCGTGGGAGAGGGTAGGCTGGCTGACGTTGAAGGCCACCTGCAGCTCGCAGGCGCACTTTTCGCCGCCCGAAAGCATATTGAGGATCTGAAGGCGCTTGGGGTCGCCCATCACCTTATATATCCTGGCCAGTTCTTCATGTTCTATAAGCATTTTCTATCACCTTTCATGGATATATCGAAGTTTTTCTATTTATTTTTACTCTTTGAGTGTAGCAGGTCTGCCGGCTTTTGTCAATCGGTGTTTTATATGCGGCGGCTCGATGAAGGAATAGGGCATAATGATCTATAAAGACGAAGAATAGATCAAAAAAACACTTGCCTTTCGGCAAGTGTTTTTTGATAATTAATTATTCTTCAACTACGCGATAACCCTCATATACAAGCTTTTCGGTTTTTGCCTTTCCTTCTTCTGAGTAGATCACCGCAGAATCTATAAATCCGTATTTTTCCTTGTTGTATTCCGCAACTTCTTTGGTGTTAATGGCCGTTGCAAAGAACGATTCGGGGAAACTTATACATATCCAGCCCTCACCGCTTTCAACGACCTCGAACTTGGATACATCGTCTACAAACAGGGGCAGACATCCGTTATATGCATCATCTTTGTCTTTTGCATACGGGAAGGCAAGCACCTCAAAGGTCTTGGGATCTGCACCGAAAACCTCCATTATCTCGCCGTCTTTGAGATATATATAAACCGAGTCTTTATCTTTTGCATATCGCATATTACCCTCGTCGCTGATTATCTCAAAAGTCTTCGGGTCTGCGCCTTCTATTTCATCTCCCATAAGGAAGACCTTTCTTTTATCTACGGCAAATTTTTCGTTCTCAAGCACCTTGAATGTATCTTCATCTACATTCATCGGATTGACTACTCTGCCGGTTTCGAGGCTATATGTAATATAATTCCATGTTCCGTTTTCATAGACATAGCCGAGTTCGCCCGCTTCCATTACCATAAACTCAAAAAACCAGTTCAGTATGTTGGCATCATAAACTCTTACAATGGTGACAACTGCCTGTTCGACAGTATATATTTCTTTAGGTGCAAAGCGATTTTGTCCGACACCTCTCATAAAGCCCAAATTACTTATCTTCTGCACCGAGCTGAGCGCCCAACCGGATATATCACTTGCATCATCGTATTCATACCATACCTCTGTGGCATCCATAGGAGTTACGGCATCGATCAAGCGGACGACAATAGTTGCTGCCTCTTCGCGTGTAAGGAAGTCATTCGGAGCAAATGAGGTTTCCGACTTTCCGTTAACGATCCCCAAATAACGCAGAAACAGAACACTTAATGCATCTGTATCTTCAAAGGCATACTCATCAAAAGAAGGAAACTCGGTTTTATCTTCTCCTACGTTTTCATTATACCAGGACTGAAAATAGGGTGTATTCAAAACAAGACGGAAGGCCAGGTCGCAAAAATCCAGTCGTGAAATATTTTCTTTGAACTCATACTCTTCTTCCGGGTCAAGAAGATAGCAATTATAAGCACGCTCGATGCTTTCTTTTGCCCATTCGCTGCAATCAGCCTCTGAAACTGCACCTGCAGTGACAACAAGTGAAGTGCAGATATAACACAGCGCTACAAGTAATACCAACGTTCTTTTCATCCGATTTACCTTCTTTCTTTTCTGATTAAGACACATACAGGTCCGCTGACCATTGAGTCTGCATTTATTATAACATACCACATCTATAAATTTAACCCTTTTTCAGTTTAATACTTCATTTATTTATAAACTTATGCCTTAACGAATTAAAAAATCCGCCTGCGGCAATGGCAGGCGGATTTGTTTTTCTTATCAGTCGTTTCGTGACAGCGGGCGTGCAATGCACGCCCCTACAGGGTGCTTTTCCGTCAGATGGTTGTAGGGGCGAGCAGTGCTCGCCCGCAGATGCCTCTCACACTCCCAGGTCTTCTTTTGTG
>JAFOHJ010000018.1 GCA_017421885.1 Clostridia bacterium | reverse complement strand
GTGGTATTATATATAATAAGGTATTCTGTGATATTGACAGAATAAGATCACAAGAGGTGAAAGAATTGGAACTTTTCAGAGAAAACATGACAAAGGCAGAGGTGCTGGCATTTCCCACCCTCACCCTTGCGCATATAGGTGACTGTGTTTACGAACTGCTGGCCAGAAGCTATGTTGTCAGAAGCGGAGTATACAAGGCCCATGAGACTCACAGACGCACGGTCGCCATCGTAAGTGCGGAAGCTCAGAATAAATGTGTCAGAGCCATGCTCGAAATATTTGATGAAGAAGAAAAGGCTGTGTTCGGAAGGGGACGCAATTCCAAGCCCAAGACGGTGCCCAAGCATGCGGGAATTGAGGTTTATGCCTATGCCACCGGCCTTGAGGCTGTGTTTGGATATCTTTATCTCCTGGGCCGCAACGAGCGCATCGAAGAGCTGTGGCAGATATCCAAGAGGGAACTTGGATTATGAAAAAGCTGCTGAGAAGGCTTTTTCTGCTGGTCATTATCCTTGCGCTGGCGGCAGCGGCGCTGTGGGGATACATGAGATATGTTGAACCAAAATGGATCCAGGTAAGTGAACTTGAGGTAGAGAGCGATATTCCTGAAGATATCAGGGTGGTAGCTTTCGGCGATACGCACATCGGCCTTGGCAACGATGTCAATGAGATGGAAAAGCTTGCCGGCAGAATAAACGAGCTCGAACCAGATGTCGTTCTTTTTCTGGGCGATCTGTTTGACAACTTAAGTAAGTATGAGGGAGACACGGCTGTTGCCTGTGCTGCGCTGGCAGGAATTGAAGCACGATTCAAACTGGCAGTTCGAGGAAATCACGATGTAGGCGGAGGAGCAGAGTGGGTCTATCCTCAGCTCATTGCCGACTGCGGTTTTACGCTGCTCGAGAATGCTGATGTATGGTTGCACAATGGCCTTCATGTTGTTGGAGCGGCAGACTATGTTTATTATACTCCAAATGTTCAGGGGTTTATAACCGATGGCTTTGATCTGCTTATAGCTCACGAGCCTGATGTTGCCGATTATGTTACCGGTGCCGAGCTGCAGCTTTCGGGCCATTCTCACGGCGGACAGGTGTATATCCCATTCCTGCTTGACCGCATTCTTCCCAAAGGTTCTCAGCAGTATTACAGAGGATATTATGAAAAAAATGACGGCGGCGTGGTGTATGTCAACCGCGGTATAGGCATGTCGCTTATGCCAGTAAGGCTCTTCTCACGCCCTGAGATAACCCTTATCACTATCAGAGGTGAAAAGTAATGATGAGACTTGACAAGCTGCTTGCTTCTTCGGCATCTATCTCAAGGACTCAGGCGCAGGAAGCCATCAGACGCGGACGCGTCACTGTGGATGGAGAGGTGATTCGCCTGCCTGAGAAAAAGGTGGATGAAAAGGCAGCGCTGTTCCTGGACGGAAAGGCTGTAGCCTATGAAAAGTATGTATATATCATGATGGATAAGCCTGCGGGATATCTGTCGGCCACCGAAGATACACGCGACCCTTCGGTTACCGAGCTGCTGCCGGAAGAGCTGCGCAAGCGCAGCCTCGGCATAGTGGGCAGGCTGGACAAGGATACCACCGGCCTTCTGCTGCTTACCGATGACGGCGAACTCAACCACAGGCTGACCTCGCCCCGTTATCATATGGACAAGGTCTATGATGCGACACTTGACCTGCCCGCCGAAGAGAAGGATATAGAAATCTTTGCATCAGGCATCGAGTTTTCCGACTTTACAGCCATGCCTGCAAAACTGGAGATAGGTGAAGATCCACATAGATGTCTTGTTACACTGCGCGAAGGGAAGTTCCATCAGGTCAAAAGAATGTTTGAAAAGTGCGGCAAAAAGGTGGTAGCGCTGAGAAGAATATCTATCGGAGAAGTAGCGATGGATGGCAGCCTTGGCCCCGGAGGGTACAGGCGATTGACCGATAAAGAGCGAGATTCGCTGCTTTTTGCCTGCGGATTGAAAAAATAATATAAAAAAGGCAAAAAAATATCGAAAAAATTGTTGAAAAAAACAAAAGGTTGCGATAAAATAAACATATTGAAGACTCGATATTTATCTAAAAGTAACAAAGGGTGAAAAATATGGCAGCTAGATTGTTTCAGAGCATATTGCTGGAGGTAAAAGAGAAGGTACCGTTTGTTGTGGGTGTTGTAGACCAGCCTGGCAGCGTAATCGCATGTACCGAGATCAAGCTGATTGGCGACACTATCGACGGTGCCGCTGCTTTCTTTGCCGCAGGTAAGGATACGGGCGAATTCGGCGGATATACATTCCAGATCCTTAAGGGCTATGAGAACGGCGTTGAATATGCTGTTTTCTGCTCCAGCCGCGGAGATATGGCAGATACAGTCTGCGCACTGACAGCGGTTGCCATTTCCAACAGCAAGTCGCTTTATGACGAAAAGCATGATAAGGCTGCCTTTATCAAGCGCATTATCCTTTCGAATATCCTGACGGGCGATATCTATATCAAATCGAGAGAGATGCACTTCCAGAACGACGCAAAGCGCGTTGTATATCTCATCAGGCTGTCTGACAGACAGGATGCTCAGGTGGTTGAGGCGCTCAACCGTCTGTTCCCCGACCGTCAGAAGGATTTTGCCATTACTGTCAACGAGAATGAGGTCGTCCTTGTCAAGGAACTGAAGACAGGCGACACAAAGGAGATAGCGCGGATAGGTAAGATCATCGACAGCGGCATCGGCGAAGAACTGGGCCTGCCCCATATCATCGGTATGGGCACGGTTGCCGGCCAGCTCAAGGATCTTGCGCGCTCTTTCAAGGAAGCTCAGATGGCAGTTGACATTGGACAGGTCTTCAATTCCGATCAGACTGTGATCAGCTTCGAGAATCTCGGCATTGGCCGACTGATCTATCAGCTTCCCACACCCCTGTGCGAGATGTTCCTTTCGGAAGTATTCAAGAAGGGCTCGATCGAGTCGCTTGATGAAGAGACACTCTTCACCATTCAGAAGTTCTTCGAAAATAATCTTAATGTTTCCGAGACTTCGAGAAAGCTTTTTGTTCATAGAAATACTCTTGTCTATCGCCTTGAAAAGATCAAGAAGCTGACGGGCCTTGATTTGCGCGAGTTTGATAATGCAATTGTTCTCAAGACTGCGCTGATGGTCAAGCAGTATCTCAAATCCAGAGAAAACTATTAATTACAATGATCGAACTTCAGGAAGTATACAAAATCTATGACGGCACCACACGTGCTCTGAACGGCATTTCGCTCAGCATCAAAGACGGTGAGTTTGTCTTTGTTGTCGGACCTTCCGGCTCGGGCAAATCCACGCTTATCAAAATGCTGACTGCAGAGCTTGCGCCCGATGAGGGAAAGGTCATGCTCAACGGCTTCGATGTAGGTTCGCTCAGGCGTAAGGATATCCCTTATTTGCGCAGCACCATCGGAGTTGTTTATCAGGATTTCCGCCTCATTGAAAACAAAACGGTGTATGAGAATGTTGCTTTTGTTATGAGAGCTGTCGGCGCGCCGGCAAGGATCATCAAAAAGCGTGTACCCTATGTTCTTGAATTGGTAGGACTCAAGAATAAATCGCGCAGGCTTCCTAACCAGCTTTCGGGCGGCGAGCAGCAGCGTGTTGCCATAGCCAGAGCGCTGGTCAACAACCCCGACGTTATAATCGCAGACGAGCCTACAGGCAATCTCGACCCCTCGCGTTCGGTCGAACTGATGATGCTCCTTGAGAAGATTAACGGCCTGGGAACTACCGTGCTGGTAGTTACGCATGAAAAGGAGCTTGTAAACCAGCTCAACAGACGAGTAATAACCATCGAGCGAGGCGTGGTTATCAGCGACAGAACCGGTGGGTACTACTTAGATGATAACGACGAAGATTAAAAACCTCAATATCGGCTATTTTATAAAGGAAGGCCTTGTGGGCATAAAGCAGCACGGGCTTATGAGTTTTGCGGCGGTGACGGTCATCGCCGCATGCCTTTTGATAGTCTCGACCTTTGGCCTGATAGCGTATAACATCGATCTTCTTATTGACGGGTTGGCTTCACAAAATGAGATCGCCGTTTTTGTCGATGAGGCGCTGTCGCGCGAGGAGGCACAAGCACTCCAGCAGGCCTTTGATGCCATATCGAATGTTGAAGAGGTCACCTTTATAACCAAAGAGCAGGCCTTTGATAACTATCTCGAGACAATGGGCGAGGATGCGTATATCATGGAAGATCTGAGGGAAGATAACCCTCTGCGCGACGAATACAGGATAGTGATGAAAGATGTTTCGCTTCATGACGAGACTGTAGAACAGCTCAAGGCTGTGTCGGGTGTTGCTTCCACCAACAGCGAAAAAGAGATCTCTGACAGACTCATGCAGATGAAGAGCATCGTCAATGCGGTTTCCTATACACTGATCGCGCTTCTGGGCGCAGTATCCATCTTCATTATTTCCAACACGGTAAGGCTGGCTATGTTTGCCCGCCGTGAGGAGATCTCCATCATGAAGATGGTAGGCGCGACAGACGGATTTATCCGTGCACCGTTTGTTATCGAGGGCATGACACTTGGTCTTCTGGCTGGTCTGGTCTCTTTTGGTGTTGAATGGGTCGTATATGACTATATCACCGAAAAGCTTGTTGAGAGCTCGGGTCTTTTCTCGATGATAGCCTTTGAGGAGATCTGGAGAATGATGCTCCCGCTGATGCTGGGAGCCAGCGTTGTGATCGGTATCCTCGGCAGTGTCCTGACCATCAGAAAGTTCTTGAGGGTATGATAACAATGGCAAATAATTACGAAAAAAAACAGAGAAGAACACGCAGGCTGGCGGCTGTAGTTGCCGGTCTGTTAGCATTTCTGATGATAGCGTCCACCGTGATGGGTGCGGTATCGGCATCGGCCGTGTCGCAGGCAACGGTCAATGCGCTGAAAGATCAGCTTTCGTCGGTGACGACAAAGAAGAAGAATGCCAAAAAGGAGCTTGCTTCCCTTCAGAGCCAGAAGAGCTCTATCCTTGCCGAGATCGAAAAGCTCGACGCGGCTATTGAGGCGGCTACCGAAGAGATCGAGGTTCAGCAGCAGCTCATAACCGAGCTTGAGGGCCTTATCGAAGTAAAGGAACTGGAGCTGGCCGAAAGCCAGCAGAAGGAAGAAACTCAGTATGCCAAGCTTAAAGACCGCGTGCGCTTCATGCATGAGAACGGCTCGATGAGTTATCTTTCCATTCTGCTATCCAGCGACGATTTTGCCGATTTCCTTTCGCGATATGAGATAGTTTCGCAGATATCCAAATACGATAAGAACCTTTTCGAAGAGCTTAAAGCACTTAAGGAGCAGATCGCCGAGCAGAAGGCTTCGTTAGAGGCAGACCATGCCGATGCAGTCACTCTCAAAGCATCTATGGATGAGAATAAGAGGACTCTTGAGGTACAGTTCAACGAACGAAATGCTCAGATGAAGAAGGTTGAAGAAGCTGAAGCTGAGGCCAAGGTACAGTATGCAGAGATCGCTAAGGAAGAGGATAAGATCACGGCAGCGGTACAGAAGGCAGTCAGGGAACTGGCGGCTCAGAGCAGCAGCACCTATGTCGGCGGCAATATGATGTGGCCGCTTCCTGCAGCCAACAACGTAATCACCTGCAAATACGGCATGAGGACTCATCCTATCACAGGTGTTTATAAGCTGCATACGGGTATAGACCTTCGAGCCTCTACCGGAACAAAGATCTATGCGGCCAATGCAGGCACGGTCATCAAGGCTACATACAGCTCTGCATACGGCTATTATGTCGTTGTCAACCATGGCGGCGGAACCTCTACACTTTATGCGCACATGTCAAAGATGGCGGTAAAGAACGGACAGAAGGTGTCGCAGGGCACAGTTCTGGGATATGTAGGGTCGACCGGTTATTCTACGGGACCTCATCTGCACTTTGAGGTTATCAAAAACGGTAACTATGTAAATCCCGTCACCATGTATCCCAATTTCAAGGTAGTTTATAAGTAATAGGCGGCAAAAGACAAAATGAAGAATAAAAGAACGGTGCCAATGGGAACCTGCCTTATGCTGGTGTTCCTTGCGGTGGTTACAACTGCAAATATCTGTGTTTTCGGCATGACTGAGTTTTACAGCAATAAGCTGGGAAGCCTTCAGGCCAAAACAGATGATTACAAGCGTCTTGAAGAGCTTGTCGGTGTGGTAGATAAATACTATGTCGGAGAGTATGAGTTTGAAGATGCTATGGACGGCATCCTTGCCGGATATATCGCCGGTGTGGGCGACAAATGGTCGGGCTATTATACTCAGGAAGAGTATGAAGCCCTGCTCGAAATGAACGAGAACAGCTATGTAGGCATTGGTGTCACCATCTCGACAGAGGAGGCAAACGGCTATGCTGTTACTGCCGTTACCAACGATTCGCCCGCGCAGCAGGCTGGAATCAAGCCTCTTGATGTTATCATTGAGGTCAATGGCGTATCGACCGATACATTTGCTAATTATTCCGAGCTTGTGGCCGTGGTCAGAGGTGAGGAAGGAACCGTGGTAAACATCGGTGTTCGCCGCGGCACAGAAATCCTGCATTTTGATATCACCCGTGCGGCTCTCTTCAATCCCGGTGTTGAAGTCGAGATGCTCGGTGAGATCGGCTATGTATATATTGCCGGCTTTGACAAGAATGTTGATGTCGAGTTTGCCGAGAAGGTAAACGGCCTTATCAATGACGGTGCGAAGGCACTGGTGTTTGATGTAAGGCTCAATGGCGGCGGATATGTGGATGTTATGAGCAATATGCTCGACCTGCTTCTGCCCGAAGGCACCATTATCACTATGAGCGATAACAAGGGTCAGACAACCGAATATCGTTCGGATGATGGCCAGATCGATATGCCTATGGTGGTGCTTACCAACGAATATTCCATAAGCGCAGCCGAGTTCTTTGCGGCAGTCCTTCAGGAATACGGAGTTGCCACTGTCGTCGGCGACAAGACCACCGGTAAGGGTTATGCTCAGACACTGATTCCCCTCACAGAGGGCGCGGTCAATCTGTCGACACTCAAGTATTACACCCCCAAGGGTGCAAGCCTTGCCAATGTAGGCATTACACCTGATGTTGAAATCAGCCTTTCCGAAGAGGCGCTCTATAACTTCTACACACTGGCTCCCGAGGAGGATGCCCAGCTCATGAAGGCTGTAGAGCTGCTCAAGGACAAGCTTGGTATTGTCGACGAGCCCGTCAATGACGTTCCCGCTGAGGGCGATGAACCGACAGGCGAGACAGAGGCAGATCAGCCTGCCAACGAATAAAATCAAATAATGTTTGCTTCAGGCAGGGGAGAGAACAGGTTTTCTCTACCTGCCTTTAAGCATAAGTTGGGGCAGTGTTCTTGACAGATAATTGCCTTCATAATATAATAAATCGAATGTGGATATTAAAATCCAACACGGAAACGATTGCTGACAATAAAAACAACAGATAAATAAATTAAAATACAAGACAGGAGCGAACTTAAATGCAGAAAGTTGAGAAAATGACCCTTGCGACCCTGAATGACCTCAAGGCGGAGCTGGAATATCTCAAGACAGAGCGTAGCGACGAAGTCGCAGAGCAGATCAAGATCGCCAGAGGCTATGGCGACCTTTCGGAGAACAGCGAATATGATGAGGCTAAGAATGAGCAGGGCAAGCTCTATTCCCGCATCGCTGAGCTGGAATACATCATTGCAAACGCAGTTATTATTGAAGAGCCTGTTGGCACAGACACAACTGTCGGCCACGGCAGCAAGGTAGTCATCAAGTTTGACGACGAGGATGAAGAAGAGGCATATACTATCGTAGGTACACGCGAAGTTGATCCTCTTGAGGGCAAGATCTCGGATGCTTCTCCCATCGGCAAGGCTATCGTAGGCAAGGGCGCAGGCGACCGTTTTGTCGTCGAGGCACCCAACGGCCATATGGCAGGCGTTATCATTTCGGTCACAAGATAAAAGGAGATAGGAAATGAGCACAGAAGTTGAAAGAAACGAGCAGCTGGAAGTTTCCGGCGAAGAGCTGAACGAGCTTCTGCAGATCCGTCGCGACAAGCTGTCCAAGCTGCAGAGCGAAGGTAAGGACCCCTTTACCATCACAAAGTATGATGTAACAGCATACAGCAAGACAACAAAGGATAACTTTGAGACAATGGAGAACCAGACTGTCTCGATGGCCGGCCGTCTTATGTCGATGCGCGATATGGGCAAGGCATCTTTCTGCGATCTGCAGGATAAGGAGGGCCGAATCCAGCTCTATGTCAAGGTCGACGAGTTGGGCGCAGACGGCTATGAGCAGTTCAAGAAGTTCGACATCGGCGATATCGTAGGCATCAAGGGCTTTGTATTCCGCACACGCCGCGGCGAGATCTCCATCCATGTTCAGGAGATCACACTGCTGAGCAAGTCGCTCAAGCCCCTGCCCGAGAAGTTCCACGGCCTTACAAATGTAGACCAGCGTTATCGTCAGCGTTATGTTGACCTTATCATGAATCCCGAAAGCCGTGATACATTCATCAAGCGTTCCAAGATCATTGCTTCGATCCGCCGCTTCCTCGACAACAAGGGCTTCCTTGAAGTCGAAACACCCATGCTGGTTTCCAACGCAGGCGGCGCTGCCGCACGTCCCTTTGAGACACACTTCAATGCCCTCAATGAGGACCGCAAGCTGCGTATCTCCCTCGAGCTGCCCCTTAAGAGACTTATTGTCGGCGGCCTCGACAGAGTTTATGAGATTGGACGCGTATTCCGTAACGAAGGTGTCGACACACGTCACAACCCCGAGTTCACACTGATGGAGCTCTATCAGGCATTCACCGATTATCACGGCATGATGGACCTGACAGAGGAGATGTACCGTCATGTAGCTCAGGAAGTTCTGGGCACAACAACTATCGTATTCAACGGCGTAGAGATGGATCTGGGCAAGCCCTTTGCCCGCATCACAATGCTGGAT
>JAFOHJ010000129.1 GCA_017421885.1 Clostridia bacterium | reverse complement strand
GTTTTTGTTAAGGGAAAGCTTCTGATAAAGCAGGACTGCGGCAAGGCCGGCGAGACCGGCAAAGTCGGAGGGTGTGCCGGGATAGAGCATCAGGGGCGCAACGGCAATGAGGACGGCGCGCTCGGCGATGCTGCAGCGCCTTAAAAGCCAGCCCTCGAGGCCTGCAGTCAGAGAAACCGTGCCCACCGAGGCGGTGACGGCCGCCCAGAGGGTGGGGATAAAGGCCGCCGTGGGGTCGGAGCCGATCAGCAGGATGGGATTTCCGAGGAAGAAGAAGGGGATAAGGAAGCCTATCGTGCCTAGCTTGACCGAAAGAAGGGCGGTCTTCGTCTGATTCGAGCCTGCAATGCCCGATGCCACATAGCTGCTCATGGCGACGGGAGGGGTAATGTTGGAAAGGCAGGCATAGATGAGGCAGAACATGTGGGCGGGGACGGGCTGGACGCCGACCTTGATAAGGACGGGTGCGGCCACCGCCTGAACGATGACGTATGCGGCAACGCCGGGGACGCCCATGCCGAGGATGGTGGACATTATCATTACGAAGAGGCCGGTGAGATAGATGCCGCCGTTCTCGACGAGGCCGAGGATCATATATCCCATGTTGAGGCCAAGGCTGGTGAGGGTGACCGTGCCGATGATGACGCCAATGATGATGCAGCATACGCCGACCGAGATGGCGCCCTTTGCGCCTTCGGCGCAGGCGAGGATGATCTTATCAAGCGTCATGCGTGTGTCCTTGCGCAGCCAGCTGGCTGCGACTGTGGCAACTATGGAGAAGGCCGCGGCATAAAGGGGAGTGTAGCCCATTGCCATGAGGGCGATGAGGGCGACAAGGGGGATGCACAGATGCCCCTGAGTCTTAAGGACGGTGAGGGCATTGGGGATGTTCTCTTTGGCGAGGCCCGAAAGGCCCAGTTTTTTTGCCTCGAAGTGGACCGCCATCAGCAGTCCGAGGTAGTAGAGGAATGCCGGAAGTATGGCAGCCAGCATGACCTGAGTGTAGCTGAGGTTCAGGAACTCGGCCATTACGAAGCCGACCGCGCCCATGATGGGAGGGCAGAACTGTCCGCCCGTGGAGGCGACCGCCTCGACCGCACCGGCGAACTCTTTCTTATAGCCGCACTGCTTCATGAGGGGGATGGTGATGGTGCCGGTGGTGGCGACATTGGCGATGGCCGAGCCGTTGATCATGCCCATGAGGGCCGATGCCAGAACGGCTACCTTGGCCGGGCCGCCGGGGCTGCGGCCTACGAGGGTCAGTGACATATCGCTGATAAAGCGCGAGAAGCCGCTGTGTTTGAGAAAGGCACCGAATACGACGAACATGAAGATATATGTGGCCGAAACTCCCGCGCCCGTGCCCAACAGGCCCTGAGTTCCCCAAAACTGGGTGGACAGCACGCGCTTGAGGGTGAAGCCGTTGTGGCCGAGGCCGCCGGGGATGAAGGCGCCCAGCCAGTTATAGAGCAGGAAGCCGAGGGCCAGCCATGCAAGGCTGCCTGCGGCACGCCGGGCGGCCTCGAAGCACAGCAGAAGGCCGAGGGCAGCGATCGCAAGCTCGAAGGGCAGCAGCCTGCCGCCGTTTTCGGCGATCCTGGGATAGTTCAGCATCAGATAGCCGAACACACCTATAGATGCGGCGATCAATATAATATCGTGGATGGGAGGGAGGGTGCGCCTGCGCCTTTCCTTCTTACAGGTGGGATAGAAGAGGAAGGTGAAGGACAGCAGGAAGAGGGTGTGGCTGGCCCTGAGGTTTATGGCACTCATGGCCCCGAACACCGAAAAGTAGATCTGAAAACCTGCCCACAGCACCAGCAGGGCAGTCAGCGCCCTGCCGAATGGGCCTTCATAGATCTTTGTGCGCGATTCGGCATCCTTTTCTTCAAGGAGCTGCCGTGCACGGACCTCTTCGGGCGTCAGCGATTTATTGTCAGACATCAGAAAAACACCTCTGTTTTGTTGATTTATCTCTAACCTGATATTATATCAGCAAAAGAGCCAAAAGCCAACACCTGCGGAATAATAAACGAAATTGTAACGCCCTGCTGTGGGCCTGCATATCCTTTTAGTGAGAAATAAAGCTGGTGCGGGAGGAGAAGGGCATGATCGAGAAGGTCTTAGTTGCGGCGCTGGGCATTGGCGGAGCCACCGTCCTTGGCGGCATACTGGGCATTGCGCTCAGAGATGCGGCGCGGAGATTCGAGGGCATCATGATGGGGCTGGCATCTGGAATAATGCTGGCTGCGGCAGCAAACGGACTTATAGGTCCGGCCTGTGGGAGCCTTTGGGCAGCGGGAGCCGGGATGATGCTGGGCGCCGCCTTCATAAAGGCTATGGACCGCTGTGTGCCGCATTTGGGCAGGCTTATGGGCATCGACCAGGGCGGCCGGGGCGGCATCCTGCTGATGGCGCTGGCAGTGGCCCTTCACAACCTGCCCGAGGGAATGGCGGCAGGCATCGCCTTCGGAAGCGGCGACATGACGGGGGCCATGGCGGTCACATCGGGGATAATCCTTCACAATATTCCCGAGGGAATGCTGGTAATATCCCCTCTGCTCAATGCCGGGGTGGGGGTAAGACGCACCATGCTCATGGCAGCGGCCACAGGGCTTTCCGAGATCGTCGGTACCCTTATCGGCTATTATGCCGCGGCCCTTTCATCGGCTCTCATGCCCTTTGCCCTTGCCTTTGCCGGAGGTACGATGCTTTATATCATCGGCAGCGAGATGATCCCGCGGCAGAACCTAGGCGGAAGCTGCGGCACCTTTGCGATGTTGCTGGGATACTTTATTATGCTGGCGGCTGGGGGAGCTGCGGCATGACACTTGCCCCGCAGGGGGAGGAAATGGTAAAATAACAACAGGAAGTGAAAGAGAGGGATGCCTGTGATAGGCAGAAAGAAGCTGCGCGACTGCGTGATGGAGGATGTTTTTGGCAACATCTACCGCAGCAACGGAATGTTTTTTATAACCGACAGGGGCGGCGGGCGCTATGTGGTCTTCCGCGACATGGACGACGACCTTATTCGCATGGCTACGGTCAGAAAAAGGCCGGTGGGCGCCGATAAGATCGAGCTGACTGTCGAAAATGAGGATATTATGGACATTGCCGACGAGATACTGGCCAATGAAGAAGGCCTGTTTGTATTCGGCAAAGAGAAGAGCTTTGCACTCGTGGAGAGGGAGGGACAGCTGGGCTATGTCAGAGGCTCGGGGCAGAAACTGAGAGAAAGGCTTGACTACAGAGTGAAGTCCAGTCTTGCCGACAAGCTTCTGTGGGTACTTAATGCCGCTCTCAACATCTGCATTGTCGGCCTTGTGCTGATGGCGGTGTCGACCAATGTGGGCGAGTGGCTCAGCGACCGAAAGTACGGCGAGATGTATGAATATCTGCCCTCATTTGAGGAATATCAGCAGAAGATAGACGAGATGTTTGCCCCTGATGGCAGCTGGAGCGGCATGGGCGTGGACGAGAGGCTGGAGGCCATCAGATATGTGGCCGAGTGGGAGACTGTGGCCGTGCTGGGTATTCCCACCATCGAGATAAAGGCAGCTGATCTTGAGGGCACGACCCTGGGCCAGTTCAGAAACTACCCCCTCTGCATCCTCGTAGAGCGCGACCACATCGAGCAGGGCACTCCTGCGGAGGTGCTCGACACGCTGATACACGAGATCAGGCACTACTGGCAGCACGAAACTGTGCAGCTGCTGGAGACGGTCGAGGGCAAGAACAGCACTATGAGCAACAACTATATCTTTAACCAGGCGAGGGAATTCAGAAACGGCTTCAGGGATTATAAGGATGTGGAAGGCAGCGAAGAGGAAGATTTTTATGAATACTACTCGCAGAGAGTGGAGCAGGACAGCCGCGAATGGGCCGAATACAGGCTCCAATACGGCATATATAAAGAGATAGAAGGCATGGAAGAGCAGTGACC
>JAFOHJ010000128.1 GCA_017421885.1 Clostridia bacterium | reverse complement strand
CCCAACTCGGGTTTTCTGTATAAGCTGGTTTTCTCCAACCTGTGGCTTTTTGAGATGCCTCTCAAAAAGATCCTTCCCGGAATGGTGCCGGTAGTTGGAGCTATGATAAAGACCACATGTGCATTCACAACAGCAGGAGGTTCCGAGGCCCTCAATGTTCTGCCCACAGAGGCGTATGTAGGTGCAAATCTGCGTTTCAGCCATCATCAGGATGCCGAAGAGAGCCTCAGGGCTCTGGAAGAACGCGCTGCCAAGTGGAATGTAGAGGTGGTAAGGCTGGGCCATTCGCCTTCGGACCCCATCGTCGATCATACGGCAGCCCCCTTTAAACTGCTTGAAGAAGTCTCGGCTAAGGTATATCCCGGATATGATGTTATCCCTTATGCTATGACCGGAGGCACCGATGCCAAGTTCTATTCCAGAGTGTGCGGCCACTGCCTGCGTTTTGCTCCCATCGAGATCAATCAGCAGCAGTACGGAAGTATTCATACAGTAAACGAGAATCTCGACAGTCGCGCACTTCCTCCTGCAGTAGATTTTTATAAGATCATCGTTAAGGAATACTGCAGCAGAGATAATATCTGATTTTATTTATGAAAAAACAGGTCTGATTTGTTCAGACCTGTTTTTTGTTTGTTGTATAGTGTTTTTCAAAGTCATAGAGAAAATATGCTGCTGCCAGCAGGTCGGCACAGCCTCCGGGAGAGAGGTGGCGGGCAATGAACTGCCTGTCCATTTCAATGATCTGTTCAGATGTCGGGGTGCCGCTGTTTGATAGAAGGCTTTTGGCATATTCAGATGCATAACGTGCGCCCTCTGCGCCGCCGCGATGATAAAGGTTGGTGTCGTCCACCGATGCGATAAGATGGATCAGTGTGATGGCTCCCGCAAGATTTCGCGAATATCCATCGTCAAGAAGCTTTTTGAATACAGGAAGTGCGATTCCCGACACCGAGGGAAGTCCTGCCGATACTTCGCCGCGGATGCCTTTGAGGCCGAGCTCGATATAGAGCTTTTCGCCGGCGGTCTGCACATAGCCTGTGGAAACTTTTTCAAGATCCTTCTGCGCCGATTCGCGCACCAGCATGGCGCACTCGCGGAGTATATCATCAATGGGTGAAGCGGGTTCATCGGGCTGCCATAGTCTTCCCATAGCTCCGCACAGCAGACCGATGGTATAGATCGCTCCTTTATGGGTGTTTATCCCATTGGTCGCCGAAAGCATACGTTCTTCTGCTTTAAGTCCGGCCTCGCGCAGCAAAATAAAAGTCTCTCCGGGTGTAAGACGGGCTGTTTCACGGCCTATGGAGTGGCACTCCATAAAATAGGGCTGAAGAAAGGCGGCACTGCGCGTGAAGGTGAAGATATCCATGTCACTGTGGCTTCCACTGTTCATTCCGTCAACAAGTCCGGGCTTTGGAGTGGTGCACACTTCGTCAAGGAGGGCAGTGACTGCGAGAGAAGCGGTCACTTCGCTGTCCTTACGGGCAAAATGACGGGTGATCATGCCGAATGCGGCATCCTGAAGCTCCTGAGCATTGTGTATACGGCGCGAGGCGCAACCTCGTCCGGGAGCGCCGCAGACGATGCAGCCGCGGTCTTTGCCATTGACCGCATTTCGCTCAAGCTTGTTTCCGTTTTTGTCGATGACGTCCATATCAAAGAGCCTGCCCAGCTCACAGCTGTCCTCAATGGCGGTGCATATTTTCTTAAGCTCAAGAACATCCATGTCGACTGCATAAAATGCCGTGCAGCCGGTGGGGAGCGACTCGGTTTCATAGTGTAACAGAGTGCTTTTGGGAAGGCGATGGCCAAGGGCGGCAAGGCCCTCGCGGAATGCGCGCTCGATAAGGGGAGAGTTTTTGAGGGGCCCCGGGATATTCATGGTAAAACAAATTATGGGGCAGCCGTATTTTTCAATAAACTTATTCTGAACAAGGGCCCGCTTTTCGCGGGCCTCAAGCATTTCGGTAAGGGTTATTTCACGCATGGTTTTACTTCTCAAGATAGAGCCTTGCCTCGCCCTTCTGCCAGAGCTTAACACTCTCGGGCATATGGGCAGGTGCCGGCTGGGGTTCGGGCCAGATACCGTCAAGTATCTCGCCGGCAAGATCGTAATGTTCCTTAAGCACCGAT
>JAFOHJ010000127.1 GCA_017421885.1 Clostridia bacterium | reverse complement strand
GTGCGTCATTCGGGCGATAATGAAGAAATAATCCTGAAGGTAGAGCGGATGGACAGAGAAGCGGCATTTCAGGTCCTTGACCGGGGCATAGGTATTTCAAAAGAGACTGAAAAAACATTGTTTACCCATGGCAGCAAGATGACCGGAGAAGAAGGCGACAGCCACCGCGGAATGGGCATCGGACTTTCGGTTTGCCGCACCATCATTAAAGCACATAACGGTAGGGTGTTCGCCGGCAACCGTCCCGAGGGCGGAGCGATTTTCATGTTCACACTGCCAATGATAGAGGTAGATTATGAGTAGTAAAATTTGTGTTCTTATAATTGAAGATGAGGTAAATATCAGAAATTTTATGACTACAGCGCTGAGCGGCGCCGGCTATAAGGTCATAACTGCAAAAGACGGCCAGCAGGGCCTTGTTATGACAACATCCTACCGTCCTGATGTAGTTCTTCTGGACCTTGGCCTGCCCGACATGGATGGCATGAAGATAATCAGCAGCATCAGAGAATGGTCGCTTATGCCCATCATTGTCGTTTCGGCAAGAGGTACGGAAGACGACAAGGTCGAAGCACTGGATGCCGGTGCCGACGACTATATCACAAAACCCTTCGGCACGAATGAGCTTCAGGCAAGGATAAGAAATGTTCTGCGCCACTGGCACAGCCGCAGAGATACATCCATGCAGACAATCGGCATCTTCAGAACAGGCGATCTTGCCATAGATTTCGACAAGCGCCGGGTAATGGTAAATGGCGAAGAGATCCATTTGACTCAGAACGAGTATAAGATCGTTGCTCTTCTAAGTAAATATGCCGGCAGAGTAATGACCTATGAATATCTGATCAAGGAGATCTGGGGCCCGTATGCCAAGGCTGACAACCAGATCTTACGAGTCAACATGGCAAATATCAGGCGAAAGATCGAGGATAATCCTGCCGACCCCAAATATATTATCACTGAGGTCGGTGTGGGATACCGTATGATGGAAGAAGATTAATAAACTAAAGCACCTGACACAAAGTCAGGTGCTTTTTAATGCTGTTTTATTTCTTTTCAGCCAGAAGGTCGCGGATCTCGGCGAGAAGCTCTTCTGTTGTGGGACCCTTGGGAGGTTCGGGTGCGGGTTCTTCCTTCTTCTTTGTCTTGTTCATGATCCTGACGAAGACGAAGATGGAAATTGCGATCAGCAGGAAGTCTACAACTGTCTGAAGGAAGTTGCCGTAGGTGATAGCCGACTCAGCCTTGACGATCTCGCCTGCGGCGTTCATCTCGGCCTCGCTGAGAACGATTTTAAGATCGGTGAAGTTGACCTTGCCTACCAGAATACCGATGATGGGCATGATGAGATCGTTTACCAGCGATGTGACGATCTTACCGAAAGCGCCGCCGATGATAACACCGACTGCCATATCGATGACATTGCCCTTGAATGCAAACTTTTTAAACTCGGACCACATAATTTTCTCTCCTGTTCAGAATAAAATTGTTTTAAAGATAAAATAATTGTAACAGCCTTTTGCCGCGATAGCAAGATATATTTGGACAAAATGCGATGCCGCAGGGCCCCCCTAACTTGACAAAGATGGCAAACAAGCTATAATTATCGATAGGAGAAAACTCCAAATAAGAAATCGGAGATGAAATAAGCAAATGAGCGAAAACTGCAATCACGATTGCGCAAATTGCCACAGCGATTGCGCTGATAGAAGAATGACAAAGGAAGAAATGCTGGTAAAACCCCATGAAACTTCTCATATCAAAAAGGTCATCGGCGTTGTTTCCGGCAAGGGCGGCGTAGGTAAGAGCCTTGTAACATCGGCTCTGGCTGCCATTGCAAGACACAGAGGCAACGAAGTTGCTATCCTCGACTCGGATATCACAGGCCCTTCCATCCCCAAGGCATTCGGCCTTGACCGTGAGAGAGCCATGGGCAATAAGGAGGGCAAGATCCTTCCCGTTGTTTCGGAAGGCGGCATCAAGACAATGTCGGTAAACCTGCTGCTGGATGATCCCACTTCGCCCGTTGTATGGCGCGGCCCCGTTATCGGCGGCGTTGTAAAGCAGTTCTGGCAGGATGTCATGTGGCAGGATGTTGACTATATGTTCATCGATATGCCTCCCGGAACCGGCGATGTTGCTCTGACTGTTTTCCAGTCGATCCCCGTAGATGGCATCATCATCGTTACAACACCTCAGGAGCTGGTATCGATGATCGTCGAGAAGGCTGTCAATATGGCCAAGCTGATGGATATCCCCGTTCTGGGCCTGGTCGAGAACATGAGCTTTATCAGATGCCCCGACTGCGGCAAGGAGATCGCCGTATTCGGCAAGAGCCATGTTGATGAAACAGCTAACCTCATGGGTATCGCCAACACAGCGCGTATGCCCATCGATCCCAATGTGGCTTCTCTCATCGATGCAGGTAAGGCCGATGAGCTCGACTGCACAGAGCTGTATCCCATCATGGATATTATCGAAAAGCTGTAATTGCAAAATTAAACCTCTCACCAAATAGGTGAGAGGTTTTTCTTTATTTGGGCATATTGAGGCGATAACCGGCGCCCCAGACTGTCTCGATGATCTTGGGAGACTGGGGGTCGTCCTCGATCTTTTCACGTATGCGGCCTATGTGAACGGTGACTGTGGCGCTGTCGCTGATATATCCGATTCCCCAGATGCGCTCGAACAGCTGCTCGCGCGAGAAGACCTTGTTGGGATTGCGTGCGAGGAAAAGAAGGATCTCGAACTCGCGGTTGGGAAGCTTGAGCTCGGTCCCGTTTTTGCTGACCTTCCAGCTCTTGGGATAGATGGTCAGCGAACCCACATGGATCTCGTCGCTGGAAGAAGCAGGTGAGGTCAGTCGCTCGTAGCGGTTAAGATGCGCCTTGACACGTGCCACCAGTTCGGCGGGATCAAAGGGCTTGGGGATATAGTCGTCGGCGCCGAGGCCGAGGCCGAGGATCTTGTCGGTCGATTCGCCCTTTGCGGTTACCATCAATATGGGAATGTCTATTACCTGACGAAGCTCGCGACAGATATCATATCCGCTTATGCCGGGAAGCATGACATCCAGAAGAATAAGATCATGCTGGCCGTTAAGGCCCTTCTCAAGGGCGCTTTTGCCGTCATATGCGATATCGCAGACCATATCATTCATTTCAAGATAGTCGCGTTCGAGCTTGGCTATCTCGCGGTCATCTTCGGCAATGAGTATTTTTTTCATATCGAATCCTCCTTAAGGGCAGGCAGCATGATGGTAAAGCAGAGTCCACCACTATTGTGGGCGGTTATGCGGCCGCCGTGTGTATCTACGATGTATTTTACGATATAAAGGCCGAGGCCACTGCTGTGACCATCCTGGTTTCTCGAGCTGTCACCGCGCCAGAACTGGTCAAACAGAAGGGGCAGCTTTTCTTCCGGGACACCCTTTCCGTTGTCAAAGAAGGTGATAACGATGTCGTCGTCGATCCTTTCGACACTGATGCTTATATGAAGATTTTCGGCCTCGGAATACTTGATGGCATTCTCGGTCAGATTGCTGAAAAGTCGCATCATCGAGTCAGGGTCTACCGAAGCCTCGAGCTTGTCTTCATCGGCATTTGCTGAAACGACGATGTTCTGCATTCGGGGGTCGAGTGCAATATGGTCGGCATAGTTCTTGATAAAGTTTCCTATGTTGATCTTCTGCTTATTGAGGGGCAGGTTGCCGGTCTCAAGCTTGGAAAAGAAGAACAGCTTCTGAAGCAGCATATCCATCTCATTGGCTTTGGTATAGGCTGTCTGGAGATATCGCTGCTGCTTTTCGGGTGTGTTGGCGATGCCGTCCTGAATACCTTTGATATATCCTTTGACCGAGGTAAGAGGAGTTCTGAGGTCGTGAGAAATGCCCGAAACAAGGTCGGTTCTTGCCTTTTCATAGGCGGCATTCTTGTCGCGTTCATTTTTGAGGTGGTTCTGCATTCGGTCGAAGGTATCGCACACAATTTTCAATTCATCTGAACCCGAATAATTTATAGGCTGCGACAAATCGCCCAGCTCGATGCGTCCGGCACCGGTGACCAGGGCTGAGAGCGGCCTTGAAATGTGCTTGGCAAGGTTGTTGGTGAAGATATATCCAACCGAGATGATTACGGCAATGGCTATGCCGCCGACGATGAGAAAGGCCAGCAGCAGGTCGCGTAAACCGCTGCGTTCTGCACCTGAATAGTTGACCGCAAGAACGATCTTTTCGGATATTCTGCGTGTGATAAGTGTACTTTTGCCGATATAGTAGGTTTTGCCCGAGCCCAGTTTCTGCGACTCCAGAATATCAACAAGGACGCTTATGCCTTCGCCTCCATAGAGTGTCTCGTCGGTGGTGGGTATAAAAACATAAAGATTATATCCTAGCTCTTCGAGTCTGCTTCCCAGCTCGGAAAAGTCGGTAGTGTCGGAAGGAAGGTTTTCCACCAGCTTTTCGGCCTTGGTCTGGGTCCGCGTTCGCCGTTAAAAAGGCCAAGGCTCCATGTGCCGATGACCGATGTGCCGATCAGCAGCAGAGCAAGCAGCGAAAACAGAACGGTCAGGGTACTGGACAGAAGTATTCTTGTTTTGATCTTCATATCATTCCGTCCTTTCTCCCGAAATGGTCTGTTCGACGATGCTTACCATCATGTCGTACGACAGCGAGCCGGTGATATATCCGAATACATTGCCTTCGGCATCGATCATAAAGGTGGTGGGGAAGGAACCAACGCCGTATATGCCGATCGAGTCGGCATCGGTGTCAAAATAAACGGGATAGGTGAAATTGTTGTTGTCGAGGAACTTCTCGATCTCTTCCTGCGAAGTTTCGTTGTAGTAATCGGGATGGGCGACACCGATGACGGCAACTTCCTCTTCGTTATATCCGTATTCTTCATAAAGCTGCTGGATATGGGGCATTTCTGAAACACAGGGATGGCACCATGTTGCCCAGAAGTTGAGAAACACCGTCTTGCCTCTGAAATCGGCCAGCGACACGGGGTTGCCTTCGCGGTCGGTCATGGTGAACTCGGGAGCCGGGATAGGCTCATCTTCAGAGCCATCTTCGGGTTCGCTGTTCTGAGGGGCATCTGTATCTGCTGAAGGCTGCGAAGGCTGCTCCTGCTGCTGAGGCAGTTCGCCGGAGGCCGAGGGAGAGGCGAAGTAGCCCGAGAACATAAGAACACCCATTATAATGAGCAGTAGGCCGCCGATCTTCTGAGCATATTTCATTATATTGCCCTTGCGCGAGAAGACATCCATGAGCTTTTCGGCGAAAAGAGCCGCGATCATAAAGGGAAGGGTAAAGCCGATGGTATAGACTCCGACGAGAACAAGGCCATGGAGCCTGCTCGATGACGACGAAGCCATAAGGAGCGCTGATGTCAGGGCGGGGCCTACGCAGGGAGTCCAGCCGAAGCTGAAGGTGAAACCCATGATAAGCGCGGCAATTGGGCCCGATGTAAAGCGGCCTGCATCAAGGGGCAGGCGAAACTCACGGCTCAGGAAAGAAGAATCGCCGAAAATGCCCAGCTGATAAACGCCGAGCATGAAGATG
>JAFOHJ010000126.1 GCA_017421885.1 Clostridia bacterium | reverse complement strand
CTTAGGCTCGCCAAATGCAAGAAGAATGACGAACTCCATTCCCGTTTCCCGTGTTTCCACCGAGGCAGTGCTGCCAAGCTTGCCCATTCCCAGCCAGCATACTCCAAGGCCAAGTCCCTGCATATACAGATCCAACTGCTGTGCCATAAAGCCGGCATTTTCGAGCCAGCCCTGCTTCTTTTCACTGAACACCGCAATAAGCTGAGGAGTTGTCCACGGAAGAAAACACCGGACTTGTTCTCTGGCAACAAGATCAAACTTTACCCTTATTCCATCATACAGGGGTTTGACCGTGCCGCAAAAGCCTTCTATCTGTGAAATGATCTGATCAGAAACCGGAACCCCGGTATAGCTTCGGCATGATTTGCGCATATATATCATCTCAGAAAGATCCATAATGCCCTCCACATATCTTTTTATTGATATGATTGCATAATATGATATATTGTCTGATTTTGGAGATCACTCCACCCAAAGGGCGACTGCTTGCTTTACCAACAAATCAATTTTAATCTTTATAGGGGCTGGGCATTGTCTTATTTCTAAGATCATAAATTGAATCGTCGTATGCTGTGAAATAATCAAACTTATCGCCAACACGGGCACGCATCTCATTGAATGCCTTCTCGGCATCGGCAAGGATTCGGCCTTCGTCGCAGGCAAGCATCTTTCGGTTTTCCATCATTATCTCGCCATCAACAATGACTGTGTCGACGTCATTGCCCTGAGCATGGTATACGACACGGTGGAGCGGCATAATTCCGAAAGGTGCCAGATGCGGCTGCTTGGTGTTGATGATAATAATGTCAGCCTTTTTGCCTACCTCGAGCGAACCGATATCCTTATCCATACCAATAGCACGAGCCGGAACGATGGTGCACATTTCAAGCACTTTGCCCGGAGGTGCCAGCAGAGGATCATTATCGTGAGCACGATGAATTACCTGGAAGACCTTCATATCACGCCAGATGTCATAGCTGCGGTCGGGCGATGTGCCATCGGTAACAATAGCGACCGATGCGCCGGCACGCATGGTTTCATATACGGGGCAGCGGTTTTTGATGTTGGCACGAGTAGTGGGGCCATGGAACATAACTGCACCGGTCTCGGCCAGAATGGTTATTTCCTCGGGAAGAAGCTGAGTACAGTGAGTCAGCGAAGTTGTGGGGTTAAGAGCTTCAGGCAGAGTTTCGTATACAAACTTAATTCCCCCACCATAAATATGTGTATGCAGCGCAACACCATTTTCTTTGGCGATACGATACATTTCCTTATTCTTCCAAATGGCAAAATCCCGTGTTTCGGCAGCGGCATTAAATCCCATGCTGCCCGGAGCAACGATACAGATCTGACGCTTGTGTTTGCCGTTTAGTTCACGCACCGATCGCTCGGTTATCTCCACCATCTGCTCGGGAGTGAGAGTGTGTTCTGTAGGCTTGCCGTTCTCCCATGTCCAGGGGTGCTTGGGCCAGGGGCCGTCACAGCTGCCAACGCCCGACATCTGACGAAGGCCGGTCTTTACTGCGCCTTCAAAATGAGCAGCAAGGTTCTCTACTCTGTCAGGCCTCGGTGTGCTGCCCAGCATGGAGACACCTGTGGTTATGCCGAACTTCAAACGCTCGGCCGCAGCCAACGCGCCTTCCGCATACCAGAAGAAATCATCTGTATAGTGGAAATAGATATCCTGAGCCATCTTTCCCCACCATGCATCGGCATACTGAGTGTCGTTGCTTTCACCAAGAGTTTTGGTCAGGCAGTGTCCCGCATGGCCGTGAGCATCTACCAGACCAGGCATTACGCAAAGGCCGTCAGCATCAATTACCTTTACCGCAGTCGTTTCTGCCGGCAATTCTTCCATCGGGCCAATTGCTGCAAGGCGATCTCCCTGAACAGCGACATATCCGGGCTGATAGATATGGTGTTTAGGGTCGACAGTGATAACGGTTGCATTTTTTATCAGAATGTCATACATCTTTGGTGCCTCCTTATATATTTTTCTTGTTTACTTTTTTATCATATCACATAAATGCTTCAAAGTAAATTGCTATCTCAGGAGTGTGAACCTATTCTTATGATACTCTATCCTTCCCTCTCTTTTCAGCTTTGAGAGCTCGCGCGATAATGCGCTTCGATCGGCATTAAGATATTCAGCAAGCGCCGACCGGTCAAAAGGCACTGTGAACTCCTCTCCAATATGTCCACATGATCGTTCACGGAGAAAATATAATATTTTTTCCCTGAGGCTGGGCAGAATCAGACATGAGACACGGTCCTGAAGTGCAAAATATCTTTTAGAAATAGTT
>JAFOHJ010000125.1 GCA_017421885.1 Clostridia bacterium | reverse complement strand
GGAGTGAACAGTGCGCCCGAGTCGGTTACTATCTTTACCATTATAAACTCCTTCTTGGCTCGTTTCCTGAGAGCCGGTTTATTTTTAGTTTATTGTTTGTCAAAAAATTAGTCATTCTAATCTTTTGAAATTATACTATGGCTGTCGGATTTTGTCAAAGAAATTATAAATATTTTACAAACAGAGTTTTTGGAAGCCTTTTACGGAGTATCTGAGGCTCTTTTGGGGTGGGAGAGCGAACAATGCTCTCTTTGGGAAAGAGGGTGGCAGGCGAAGCCTGACGGGTGTTTGGTACGGCATGTTTGCTGAATAACACCATATCCCTCCGAGCTCATTGGTTGTATTGTCAGTCAGCAAGAATGGAGGGATCGAACATTTTCCATAAGAGCTCCACGCCAAACCTCAGTCACTTCGTGACAGCTCCTTTCCCAAAGGAGCCTAAGATGCGATAAAAACAAAAAAGCACCCGAAATATCATGAATGATAAAACGGATGCTTTTAAGCGGCCTTCCCGCTTACTGCGGGCATTCTGTTGTCATGGCCTCACTGGGCAAAAGTGCTCTTTATCTCTTTGATAAAGGCTCTTGCCGAGGGCGAAAGGGGACGGTTCTTGCGATAGACCACATAGAAGCTGCGGTCGAGGTCGGGGCTTTCATAGTCAAAGACCAGGATGCCGCCCGAAGCAACACAGTCTTCACAGGCATACTTCGAAACGATGGCGATGCCAAGGTTGTTCTTTACGGCCTGGATGACGCTTTCGGTGCTTTCGAGCATGACCGATACGCGAAGGTCCTGAGGGTCGATGCCGATGCTGCGGAGGAAGTCTTCCGATTCCTTTCTTGTGCCGGAGCCGAGCTCGCGGGTAACATAGCGGCTGGATGCGATGACCTCAGGGGTGATCTTGCCGTTGAGGGCGGCAAACTCGGGGGTGTTGGGTGTGATGATTACCAATCTGTCTTCTGCGATGGGCTCGAAAACACATCCGCTCTTGTCGAAGGTGGCACCGGTAACGCCGATCTCGGCATCAAGACCGATGATCTTGTGAACGACCTCGACACTGTCGTACTGCTTGATGGACAGGGAGAGCTGAGGATACTTTTCGAGGATGCCGGGCATGACCTTGGGCAGCAGATACTGCGAAGGTACCGAGGATGCGGCCACATCAAGGGTGCCCTTGACCTGGGTGGACAGGCTCTTTACCTCCTGCATTGCCGTATCGCGCAGGTTGAGCATTTCGAGAGCATACTGATAGAAGATCTTGCCGGCCTTGGAAGGATAGACCTCCTTGGTCGAGCGGACGATCAGCTTGGCTCCCAGCTCGTCCTCAAGGGCGCTGATATGGGCGCTGACGGTGGGCTGAGACAGGTATACGGCCTCGGCAGCCTTGGAGAAGCTTCTAAGACGGACAACGCTTACGAAGACCTCCAGCTGTTTAAGATGCATTGGTTTTTCACTCCTTTGCTTTTATTTGTTTTATCGATAAATCGAGCAGCTATTCCAATTTGGTATTGCTATTCGATAACCAATCAAGTAAAATATTTAGGAAGTAAGACAACAGAAAGGAGCCTCATTTGTAATGGCGATCACTGAACAGAGACTGACCAAAATGGCCAAAGCCGGCGGCTGAGGCGCTAAGATCGGACCGGGTGTCCTCAGTAATATTCTTTCACATCTTCCTAAGTTTAACGACAGCAACCTGCTCGTCGGTTTCGACACGAGCGATGATGCTGCTGTATATAAAGTGACCGACGATATCGCGATGATCCAGACAGTCGACTTTTTCCCGCCTATCGTCGACGATCCCTATACCTTCGGCCAGATCGCAGCGGCAAATGCCATCAGCGACATCTATGCCATGGGTGGTGTTCCCAAGCTGGCGATGAACCTCATCTGCTTCCCCAGCTGCCTTAAGCTGGATGTTATGGAGCAGATCCTCCAGGGCGGCTACAGCAAGGTCATCGAGGCGGGCGCCATCATCGCGGGCGGACACACTATCGAAGACAGCGAGCCCAAATACGGCCTCTGCGTAACCGGTTATGTACATCCCAAGGATATCCTTGCCAACTCGACAGCACGCGAAGGCGACATCCTTGTTCTCACCAAGTCGTTGGGAACAGGCATCCTTTCGACGGCTGCCATGGCCGACATCCTTCCCAAGAAGGATTACGACCTGATGGTAAAGATGATGAGCCACCTCAACAAGTATGCTCAGGAGGCAATGATGCCCTCCCATCCCTCGGCCTGCACCGACATCACCGGCTTCGGCCTGATGGGCCATGCCTATGAGATGGCACACGGCAGCGGCCTGACCATCGAGCTGATGAGCGATTCGATCCCTGCCATTCCCGCGGCCCTCCAGCTGGCCCGCGAAGGCATCATTCCCGGCGGCGCATACAACAATATGGGCTATCTGGAGAAGGATGTTGTGGTTTCGAAGAGCGTTCCCCTCGAGCTGAGCGACGTAATGTACGATCCTCAGACATCGGGCGGCCTTCTCATTGCAGTCAATGAAAAGGAAGTTGAGAATCTCTGCCGCCGCCTTAAAGACAACGGCGAAGAGGCACACATCATCGGCTATACCAAGAAGTTCGACGGTAAGTCGATCAGAGTGTTCTAAGAGAATAGTTTTTCACATAAAAGCCTCCCCCAACGGGAGGCTTTTTGTTATGGCGGAGAAGCATGCTTAGAAAAACGCGTCTAAGGCTCCTTTTGAAAGGAGCTGTCACCGAAGGTGACTGAGGTTTGGAATAATGGCCCCCTTGCCTAAAGGGGGCTGTCAACGAAGTTGACTGGGGGATATTGTAGGCCTGCCAAAGTATCCCTCCGCCCCTTCGGGGCACCTCCCTTTAGGCAAGGGAGGCAAGAGAGGCATGGCCAAACACCCGTCAGGCTTCGCCTGCAACCCTATTTCAAAAGAGGGCCAAGAAACGCTTCTTACAAACAGATCTTTTTAAGAGCGTCGAGACAGAAATCTACCTCGTCTTCGGTGTTTTCGTGGCCGAAGGAGAAGCGGACCGTGCCTGCGGGGTAGGTGCCCAGGGTCTGATGGGCACGAGGAGCGCAGTGGAGACCTACACGGGTCATGATGCCGTAGTTGCTCTCAAGTTCAAAGGCGATGCGGGCATTGTCGTCTTCTTTGAAGTCGACCGAAACGATAGCGGCGCGGCCCTCTCTGC
>JAFOHJ010000124.1 GCA_017421885.1 Clostridia bacterium | reverse complement strand
TTTCTTCCGTAGAATACAATAAGAGTCTTTTCGTCACAGTCCAGCTGCTTTATATCAGAATAACCTGTATCCACGGTTCCACTGAAAAGCAGACTCTCCTGAGTGCCCTCATCAAAGAAAATGATCTCGTGATACTTATCTCTGTAGGCCTCGATATAGTCTCTTACATCCTCGCGATTATGTCTCAGCGAGCCATCTTCAAGCAATATATCCTTATGTTTCATAAGCGCCAGTCGAAGCTCCTCCGGCTCATAGCGCTTATCCATGATCTTCTTTGTAACAAAAGGAATGGTGGTCTCAGTGGTCATGCCGCTTTCGCCGCTGATATAATGCTCCATAAAGTCGGCAGGCATCGAGGCCTTCTCAAAAAAATACTGATGTTTATCGATCTCAGCAATAAGGCCTTCCATGGCCTTCATCATGCTGTGTGCATCCTGAAATCTTCTGTTTGGATTGTTGCAAATAGCGATCGCCATCAGACCGTTGACAGCCTCGAGGATTCGTGGCGAAACCATGCCTTCTTTGCTTTCGACATACAGGTCGTTAACGATCCTTCTGACATGATATTCGCTGTCCCCGTCGATATCTCCGAACTCATCTTCTTCATAATAATATTCATCAAGATCTTGCTGCTTTACCCTTACACAACTGCCGTAGCTGAGGGCGATTCCGGCATCGTCAGGCTTGATGATCGACATATTTCCGCGTCGGCATACATCCCAGTTGACATATCTGCCGGTCAGCAGATTATAGAATACTGCACCAACCGAGAAGGTGTCGGTGTGAGGCGCAATAAGGTCCCTGGCCTCTGCGCTGGTGGTAGCGCTGAACAGCTCAAAGGGCGAATATCCGTCCTTTGACGGGAATGATTCCATTCGGTTTATCATCTTTCGATGAACAAGGCTGCCCAGATCGATAAACTTGACCTGAGGCACACCATCCACCTCAGAGCCAAGAAGGATATTTTCGGGCGAAATGTCGAGATGGAGGTAATCTGATGCATGAAGCTTATCAAGTGCCTCAAGAATCCTCTTGGTAAGCACAGCCGCCTCACGAAGCGTTATCTTGCCGCTGAGCGAATCCATCGTGCCGTGGCCATAGTCGTTGTAAACAGTATAGAAAGTATTGTTGGCACGAAAATAATCGGCATTCTTTTCAAAAAAGTCACGTCCATCATTCTGCAGGTCGCGCTCAAGCTCCTTTTCCTTCTCGGCCTTGAGCACCGCCATCATAAGACGCGTTTTGACCGACTCGGCAACCTTCTCGTTGCTCGACTTCGGCACCAGGTTGTCACCGTCGCGAACAAGCTTACGTCCGATAGAGATGGGATATACCTCTTTGATTAGCACCGAGCTTCCATCGGCATCAACGGCCTTATAGCATATGCTGGTTCCGCCTGCAGCAAAAGGGATCAGCTGTGTGTATGTGCTCTTTGAGCTTTTGAGAACGCTGCTGAAGCCCAGAAGCAAAGGGTTATCCATTCTGATCGGCTTAGCCGGAGTTACGATATGAAAGCCGAAATGTTCGCTTCCGTCGTCTTCCTTTCCCCACAGGCCGTCCCATTCCTCGGGTATCATCGCTCCCATTATAATATTCGCATCAGGCGCCGCAAGACGCGACACCCTTTCACAAAACTGGTTGAGACACTCAAGGGTAAGTGCCTCGGCAATTATCATTATTCTTTCGGTCGAGCTGCTGATGCACTGCCTGACCATTTCCATGCACTGCTGCAGAGTACCTCGGCCCTCATAGCATTCAACAAGCTCGTCTTCGCCCACAAGGGTCTTCAGATCGGCCAGGTCCAGTTGGATGACCATACTCCTGTTGGTCAGTTGGTCGAACTCTTCTATATAATCGTCATATCTTATCTGTCTGTATTTCAGTTTGTCTGTTTCACTCATATAAGCGATCCCTCCCGGGTAAGAGCTTCTGATGAATCATCCCCCATGCCGGACATTCATCAGCCTCCGTTCGTTTTTCATGTCCATATTATAGACTTCCGAACGGAGGCTGCTCAATATCTATTTGGAGTTTTAAAGTCGGAACCTGCGATCATTCAATAAAACTGATCATATAATCAATGACTTCATTTACTGCTCTTTTGTATGTGATCTCATATCCGTTATCATAATCTTCTTCGTCCAGATCCATCATTCTCGAAAATGTCTGGAAAACAACGGCATCAAATCCATCAGCTGCTCTGACATAGATGCCGGGATAACCGCATTCCATGAGCATACTTTCAAGATCATACTTCATATCATTTACCAGCTCCTGATTGTCGACATCTCCGGCACCGCTCATGTCAGGAGTATTGGTAAGAATATACATCTTGATCAGCACATCACGGGGAACATCCTTTTTCCCCTTAAGATAATCCGAAACATCGTGCCTCATGGGATTATCGGTTCCACTCTTATCGTCATAAATGATCTTTTTGATCCTCTTTACGCTGTCTTTATATGCTTTTGCGTTTTCATCTCCGCCCTCAAGGCTTTTAAGATCACCCGCATCGGGAAGGCGCATCACCCTGAGGATATCAGCGATCTCAATTATCTTAAGCTTGCCGTTTCCGCCCTTTGCCGAAGCCTCGGCTTCAATGGCGTCTTCCACATACTGTTTCCAGGTGTCGGAATTGAGCGAACCCTTATGTATACCCATGCCCTCTTCACCCTTGACAGCAAGATCCATTGCTCTTCTGACAATGTCGGCAGAAACAGGATCGATATTTGCCAGGAAGACATCGCCGAACTTTTTCTGTGCCGCTGCTGCTTCTTCGATAATATCCTCGTAATAGAGAGCATCATAATCTACCGAAGAAGTGCTTTTCGAGGGATCTGTACGCTTTTTCTGTTCGTATTTTTCATAGAACTTTCTGAAGCGGTTACGGCGAGTTTTGCTCACCGCTCTGAAGTAGTGGGCATTCTGACGAAGGAAATCGTTAAACGACTCTATTTTCTCCTCTTCGTCCATGTCCTCCCAATCGTCGGTCAGTCTGCCGTACTCTGCTCCGATCATTTTTGTCGAATGTTCGCTGATCGACATACGCATGGACGCACCTCTGCCGCCGGCTCCTTTTATGCCGTTTTCGGAGTTGATAAGCTCGTAGGTCTTATCGATATCATATCCCATTTTCAGGCAGAAGTCATAAATGAGTTCGTTGCGGTTGGCCCAATGTATCCACGAAGCCATAAGTCCTCTTTCAAAGAGATATCTGGCCTCTTCCTCGGTGAGTTTCATAATGATGCAGAGTTGGAAGAGCAGAGCCCTGTCTTCAGGGCGGGCCTCGTCCTTAAGCCAGCGCGAGATCTTCTTTTCAACCGAGCTTCGCTTGGTCTCGCCGTCATTAAAGGGGCTTACTGCCAGATCATCTATCAGCTTTTTCTTTGAAAAGCCGTCCGTCCTTCGTGCAGAACACTTTTCAAGAAGCTCTTCCAGGACCTGTCCAAAGGTACGGCGCTCGCCGCTTGCAAGCATATCTTTATCGCCAAGCAAAAAAGCTTTTTCAATATTACGGGTCATTGGACCCTTTTCCATAAGTTTGCTCATATAAAAATCCCCCTTCCTGTTTTGAAAAATCCGCCGTCAGCTAACGCAAACGGCGGATATGTTCTTATTTAAATAACTTCAGCTTATTTCTTTTCAAAAATGCTGAGAAGAGCATCGATGCTGCTGTCAAAATCATTAACAGCCTTTTCTTCAGCAGCTGCCTCGTTCTCTACCTTGTCCTTAGCTTCGGTAAAGGGCTTCTCGCTGACTGCGTGAGCCTCTTCCTTCTTGATGGGAGCTACCTTGGGATCGTTGTCGAAGCCTGTTGCAATGATGCTCAGGCGTACTTCGTCCTCGAGAGAATCGTCCATATTAGCACCAACGATGATGTGTGCATCGGGATGTGCTGCCTCCTGGATGATGGAAGCTGCCTTCTCGATCTCGTCCAGTTCGATATCATTGGAGCATGTGAAGTTAAGAATAACTCTTCTTGCACCGTCGATAGATGTCTCGAGCAGGGGGCTTCTGATAGCCATGTTGACTGCATCCTGAGCTCTGTCCTTGCCGTTTGCGCGGCCTGTGCCCATATGAGCATAACCGGCATCGGTCATGACTGTCGAAACATCGGCAAAGTCGAGGTTAATGAAGCCGGTGACTGTGATCAGCTCACTGATGCTCTGAACGCCCTTAAGCAGAACGCTGTCGGCGATCTCGAATGCATTTGCAAATGTCAGCTTCTGCTCGCTGACCAGCTTAAGACGGTCGTTGGGGATAACTACCAGAGCATCTACGCTCTCCTTAAGAGCAGCGATACCCTCGGATGCATGCTCCATACGCTTCTTGCCTTCCCAGGAGAAGGGACGTGTGACAACGCCGACTGTAAGAATGCCCATTTCCTTGGCGATCTTAGCGATAACGGGAGCTGCACCTGTGCCTGTGCCGCCGCCCATGCCTGCTGTGATGAATACCATATCGGTATTTACCAGCAGCTCTTCGATTTTTGCCTTGCTCTCGTCTGCAGCAGCACGGCCGATCTCGGGCTGCGAGCCTGCGCCCTTGCCGCCTGTCTTCTTCTCACCGATCTGCAGCTTAATATTAGCCGACGAGAACTTGAGAGCCTGTGTATCTGTGTTTACTGCAATAAATTCTGCACCTTTGAGGCTGGAATTAACCATACGGTTAACAGCATTGCCGCCGCCACCGCCAACGCCGATGACCTTAATGACCACGCTGCTTTCGGGTCCGCTTTCCATTACAAAGCCCATAAATCTTCCTCCAATATATTCTTCAACTTCTTGTTTATTGTTTTATTTGACTAAAATATCCGGTTTTTCCATCAGATACATCGATGGTCCCCTTTTCATTGGGGCTTAACGCACCGACAACGGCATCAACAAACTTGAACTTGCGTTCGATATCGTCATGCGAGCCGATCCTGACAGTAAATCTTTCCATATAACCAAAAGTGATATCATATACTTTGGCAACATCAATATCACTTATATTCTTAAGTATATCATTGTTTTTTGCGGTTATCAATACAGAAAACAGCGCATCTGTGCTTTCTTTATCAAAAAATTTTGCACTTTTACCTACCTGAGGATCGATAAGAGTTCCACCAGAAATGCTTATCAACTTCTCTTCTCCGCTGCCGCTTCCGACCTCAAGGATCTTGCCCTTGATATCGATAACATAGCTGCCGGGAGCATAATATACAAACTCGTCAGCATCAAGCTTGGATGTCTCAGATGCAGCCACCTGCTTATCTGCCTTACCATCCCTATCTAGGGTGAAATAGCCTCCGTCGCTGTGGATCACAGCCACAGGCTGACAAGGTGTTACGATAATATCGATCCTGTCGGGCAGCGTTCTCTTCATCTGTATCTCATCAATATAAGGGCAGGCTGCAAAAATCCTGTTCTGAGCAGCGAACTTGTTAAAGAGAAACATACTCTTACCCATCTCGATACCCGATACCTCGATGATGGCATCATCGGAATATCGATTATCGCCGACCAACCTTATCTCACCTATTTTGAAGAATATAACGGCCGCCGAAACGAGAGCCGCCAACACAAGAGCAAAGCATACACAGGTGGTGACAGCGTTAAAGCTGCGTCTGCGCCTTTTTCTGCTGCGTTTTACTTTTTTCATCGGCGGCCTCCTCTCTCTGGTTTTCTATTCTCTGATCATCTGCGCTCCCACCGATGAGAGCACCTCTTCTATTTTTTCATATCCGCGGTCGATGTGATGAACATCGCCTATCTCGCTTGTGCCTTCGGCAGCAAGAGCCGCTATGACCATTGCTGCTCCGCCTCTCAGGTCGGTGGCCTTCATGGCAGCTCCTTGAAGCCTGTTCTTGCCCTCCACAACGGCTATCCTGCCGCTGAGAGTGATATCGGCACCCATCCGCTGAAGCTCGCCCACATAACGGAAGCGGTTCTCAAATATACTTTCGAGAAACACCGTTGTCCCCTTTGCTGTACACGCCGCCGCAAGAAGCTGCGACTGGGCATCGGTGGGAAAACCTGGATAGGGCATCGTCCTTATAAAAGGCATGGCATCAATCCGCTTTTTGGTTTTTATTCTAGCCGAACGGCCTCTGACCGATATCTCGGCCCCTCCGTCACTCAGCTTTTCGATGACCGTTCCGAAATGCTCTGGCTCGCAGTCATCAAGTGTTATGTCACCGCCTGCCGCGGCCGCCGCGCAAAGATATGTAGCCGCCTCTATACGGTCGGGCATGATCCGGTGATATGTATCAAAGCTGCATCGTCCTCCGATCACAGCTATCTCGCTGCCGCCTGCACCGCTGACCGAAGCTCCCGTCTTCCTTAGGAACTGCTGAAGGTCGGTTATCTCCGGCTCACGCGCCGCATTGATAATTCTTGTCGAGCCTTTGCAGGCCGTTGCAGCCAGCATTATATTCTCGGTGGCTCCAACGCTCGGGAAATCAAGGATTATGTCCCGCCCCTTCATAGCCTCGGCGCGGCAGCTGATAGCGCCGCCCTCGCGTTCAATAGCAACCCCCATTCTCGACAGTGCATCAAGATGAAGGTCGATGGGCCGCGGCCCAAGCTCGCAACCTCCTGGAGTATACAGAAGCGCTCGGCCGCAACGGGCAATTATAGGCCCCAGAAATATGACCGACGAGCGCATCTCGCGCATAAGCTCATCAGGCACATCATAGCGGCACACCGACGAGGAATCTACCGTAACTCTTTTCTCCTCCCGTGTGACCCTGCACCCCAGATGTTCGAGTATCTTTATGGCCGAGGCCACATCGCGAAGGTCGGGACAGTTATCTATAACATTGATTCCGCCATTGACCAGTGTTGCCGCCAGAATGGGCAGAACACTGTTTTTGGCTCCGTTTATTCTGATGGTGCCCTCAAGGTGGCGCCCTCCGATTATTTTCAAAACACTCATGCTGTTCTTCCTTTCTGTACACAGATAGCTGTGACATTCTATGCAGAAAAGAAGACTGTGGTGATTTTATTTTCCGTTTACAGTATCGCAGACGGCCTGCCAGATGCTTTCAAGAGCATCAAAATTAGCAAGCTTGCGTGCATTGGTTCCCATTGCCTCAAGCTTTTCACTGTCAGCAATAAGGCTCTTTGCCATTTCAAACAGTACCTTGCCGTCGACTTCCTTCTCAAGAGCAACAACTGCCGCACCGGCTCTCTCAAGGGCACGGGCATTCTTTTCCTGATGGTTGTCGGCAACATAAGGCGAAGGAACTATCAGAGAAGGTTTGCCGCAGGCACAGACCTCAGCCAATGTGCTGGCTCCGGCACGGCAGATGACAAGGTCACATCCGTTCATGGCCGATGCCATATCATAGATGTACTCTTCAAGACGGATGTTCTCGTTATTCTCAAGCTCAACGCCCTTTTCCTGGAGCTCACGGGGCATCCACTCGAAATTGGCCTTGCCCGCTGCCTGAAGGATATTGAAGCTCTTATCTTCATTCACAAGAGCGATAAAGTCCTCCATCTTCTTGTTCATGTAAAGAGCGCCTACCGAACCCCAGAAACAGAGAACTGTCGGCTTGCCATTATCGAACAAAGACTTTTTGGGCTGTTCGGCCGCATCGAGGATCTCTCCTCTGACAGGGCTGCCGGTGTAAACTACCTTCTTTGCACCTTCAAAGAAACTCCTTGTTTCTTCAAAGCTGATCATGACACAGTCAGCCTTCTTCGAAAGCTGTTTGAGAGCAACACCGGGGGTTGCATTGACCTCCAGCATAGCCGTCTTGACGCCGCAGGCATGGGCCGCATATACCATGGGGAAGCAGGCATAGCCACCGGTTCCTATGACAATATCAGGCTTCTTTTCACGAATGATCTTCTTTGCTGCCGCAATGGCGGCAAAAGTGTTTTTGATCGCGCCAACATTCTTCTTGAGACCGCCGAGGCTTAAACTGCGCGAAAGTCCGCTGAGTGGGAATGTGTAGATAGGATAACCCTCACGAGCTACAAGACGCTCTTCAATGCCGCCTTTGCCACCTGAAAATGCAATTTGAGCCGAAGGATCCTTCTTTTTAATATAAGATGCAATTGCCAGAGCCGGATTGACATGACCGGCTGTGCCGCCGCCTGCAAAAATAACCTTCATTTTCTTTACCTCACTTTGTCTGACAGACCCTGTTTATTTATCTTTGTTTTCTTTTTCATCGGGATTCCTTCGCCTTGATATGGCAAGGATGATGCCCATCTCGCCCAACAGCATCATAAGCGACGTGCCGCCGTAGCTGAAAAAGGGCAGCGAAGCGCCCGTTACAGGCAGAAGTCCCGAGACAACGCCCAGGTTAAATATGGTCTGAACGGCGATCTGAGTGGTGATTCCCGCCACCAGCAGAGTGCCGAATCTGTCGGGCGCTTTGGAGGCAATATAATAACCTCTGAGAACAAGGGCCGCGAACAGTATTATTATGATGAAAGCGCCGATGAATCCCAGTTCTTCACATATAACCGAAAAGATAAAGTCGTTGGCAGGCTCGGGCAGATAGAGATGCTTCTGCCTTCCCTGACCCAGTCCGAGCCCCCACACACCGCCGCTGGCGATCGTGATGAGCGACTGCGCTCCCTGCCATCCGCTTCCTCTGAAGTCGATGAAGGGGTCGAGCCATACATTAATACGGGTCATGGCATATGTATGCGTTTTAAGATACCACAATACAAAGGCTACCGCACCGCCGCCCGCTCCGATAAAACACCATGTATTGGCCCCACCAAGATAGATGATAACGGCACCGATAGCTGCAATGGTGACCGTTGCTGAAAGATGGGGCTGTTTCATAAGCAGCAGAGCTGTGAAGCCCATGCAGATAATAAAGGGGCCAAAGCCTATAATGGGATTCTTCATCTTCTTTGTTCCCATGATCGTCGACCAGCTGGAGAAACAGAGGATGAAGGCAAACTTCGAGATCTCGGAAGGCTGGAATGTGCCTATTCCAGGGATCTTGATCCATCTTGTAGCCTTGTTGATGGTGGCCCACAGACCGGGAATGAAGATAGTGGCCAGGAGTAGGATAGAGAAAGCCATAAGCGGCCATGCAAAATAATGAAGCTTGCGATAATCCTTAAGTCCGAACGCGACTACAAACATCGCAAAAACTCCGGCCGCGGCAAATATTCCCTGCCTTACAACATAGGAGGTAGAAGACTCGCCGTCGTTGTAGGCTGTTACATAGCTGGCCGAATAGAGACACACCAGTCCTATGAGCAGCAGAAGAAGAACAAGGACGGTAAAGGGTTCATCGATGCCCGAAAGCTTCTGCTTTTTTTCTTTTATTTCACGGCTGTATCGCCTTTCTTTTTCATTGATAGAAGCTATTTCAGACACCTCCAGAATCGCGCCGCGCTTTTAGAGGGCAGCGGCAATGCCCCAGTAGCTGATTACACACATAACAGCCGTCACTGCAGTGAATACAGCAACGATCTTCTTCTCGCTCCAACCGCACATCTCAAAATGATGGTGGATGGGAGCCATCTTAAAGAACCTCTTTCCGTGGGTTGCCTTGAAATAAAGCACCTGAATGATATCGGAAAGAGTCTCGGCAATATATATGATGCCGACAGGCACCAGTATTACGGGCATATTGCAGGCATAAGCCATTGCACAAACGGCACCACCGAGGAACAAAGAGCCGGTGTCGCCCATAAATACCTTTGCAGGATATTTATTGAAATAGAGGAAGCCGATGAGTCCACCCAGCAGCGCTGCCGAGAAAACGCGGGCGCTGCTGCCGAGGATAGCAAACACTCCGCAGAAGAAAACTGCGACAACAGCGGTTACCGAAGCACAGAGGCCGTCGATACCGTCGGTCAGATTAACGGCATTGTCGCATCCGACGATGACGAACACCGAGAATGCCAGGTAGAGCCACCAGGGCAGCTCAAGAGTAATATTTACAAAGGGAAGATAGATCTCAGGCTCGAGATATCCCATTGTTCTCATGACTGTGATGAACAGCGCTGATGCTGCCAGCTGGAGCAGAAGCTTCTGCTTGGCAGTAAGGCCCTTATTCTGCTTCTTTTTGATTTTCGTATAATCGTCGACAAAACCAATAGCGGCAAAAACCAGCGAAAGTGCCAGCATAAGCACAGGTCTGTAATCGCCGATGCTTACCATTGCAGGCAGCAGCACGATTATGGGAACGATGATGGCTGCAATAAAGATAATGCCGCCCATCGTAGGTGTATTCTGCTTGTTCATGTGCCATGTTGGGCCATCTTCAAGGATCTTCTGTCCGAACTTCATCTTCCTGAGAGCCTTGATGATCGAAGGGCCGATCAAAAGTGCTATTACAAGCGATGTAACTACGCCAAAGGCTATTGATTTCATTTCAACTTCCCCCTGTTAAGGATCTTTTCTCTTTATGCGCCTCAAGGCGCTGTTTACATTCTTACTTATTAAAATAAGCCATTACTTCTTCATACTCATCAAGGTGATGCTTGACGCCCTTGATCTCCTGATAGTCCTCATGACCCTTGCCCATTAGAACGATGACATCGCCGGCCTCACCAATGGAAAGGGCGTGGCGGATGGCTGCGCGGCGGTCCTCAATTACGGTATAGCTGCAGCCCGTCTTCTCGACACCGGGAAGGATGTCTTCGATAATGGCCATAGGCTCTTCGCTTCTGGGATTATCGCTTGTAACGATACACATATCGGCAAGGCTACCTGCGATATTGCCCATAATGGGACGCTTTGTCCTGTCGCGGTCGCCTCCGCATCCGAAGAGAGCTATGACTCTGCTCTTGGCAAAGCCCTTGGCTGCCTTGAGAATATTTTCCACTCCGTCAGGCGTGTGTGCATAGTCAAGCAGCACGGTATAGTCCGTGCCTGTGGGCACTACCTGTGCCCTGCCCTTTACGCCGTGAGCCTCGCCCAACAGCGCAATGATGTTTTCGAGCTTAAGGCCCAGCGAAAGGCAGCAGCCGATGGCTGTCAGGGCATTATATACCGAGAACATACCGGGGATACCCAGCGAAACGGGGATGCTGCAACCTTCATACTCAAGTGTGAATGCCACTCCGCCGAGGCTGAGGTTTACATCGCGCGCATAAAGCGATGCGCCGCTGTCCTTTGTGGAATATGTCATTTTATTCTCACAAGAGCCGCCCAGCATAACGTCGGCATAGTCGGCATCAACATTGATAACTGCCTTGCGGCATCTGTCGAACAGCATAGCCTTGGCCCTTGCATACTCGTCCATTGTGACATGAAAATCCAGGTGATCCTGGGTCAGATTGGTGAAAGCAGCCGCCTCAAATTCGATTCCGAATACACGGTCAAGCACCAGCGAATGGGAAGATACCTCCATAATGATGCAGCCGCAGCCCTCTTCTACCATACGGGCAAACAACCTGAAAAGCTCAAAGGATTCGGGCGTGGTCCTCTCGGTGTGAATGAACTCATCACCGATCATGTTGCCATTGGTACCGACAAGTCCGCATTTGATGCCGCTCTTTGTCGCAATGTCACGAATCAAATTGGTTACTGTTGTTTTGCCGTTGGTGCCTGTGACACCAATTACAGGAACCTTCTTTTCGGGATGACCAAACCACTCAGCCGCAATAAGTGCGAGGCCGCGGCGGCTGTTCTTTACAATAACATAGGGAATATCACAGTCGGCAGGTGCCTCCTCAACGATCGCAGCCGCAGCGCCTTTTTCGAAGGCGCTCTTTATGTATTTATGTCCGTCGGTCTGAAAGCCTCTGACAGCAACGAAAAGGCTGCCTTCTTCGGCAAGACGGGAATTATAACATACCGATGTGATCTCTGTTTCCGTGTCGGCATGGATCTCGACTACATCGAGGACCGACAGAAGCTGTGAAAGTTTCATACCCGAGAATCCTTTCTTTTACTGAGAAATCTGATTTAGGTCGCTGAACTCGACCGAAATTACCGAGCCTACCGGCACCTCTGTGCCTGCAACGATATCCTGCTTGCGGCATACCAGATTGCCGCTGCCGTACTCGGTGCCCGAGCTCTTATAATAAAGTCCGAGATTGCTGAGACGGACCCTTACTTCCCACACTCCCAGATTCGAGAGGTCGGGAACTGTGACCGTGTCGGCAGGGACTTCGCTGCCCATATAAAGAACAACCGTGGAGTTGCGCGATACCGTTGCGGAATAAGAGGGCACCTGCGCCGTGACTGTGTCGCCCGAACCTACTGTTCTGACGGCAAGACCTTCTGCCTGAGCGGCAGCCTTGGCCTGCTCGGCATTCATGCCGACCATATTGGGCACAACGGTATCCATCTTCTGCTGTTCGCCTTCTGTATAAACAGCCTCTACCTCAAGGTAGGGCAGAACATCGGAAAGAATACGCTTGATTACGGGCGCAACCGTTACACCGCCGGTTACGGGATATACCGTAGGCTCGTCGAGCAGAACGAGAACGGCTACCTGAGGATCATCGGCAGGTGCGTATGCGATAAAGGAAGAAACACGAAGGTCATCTCTGTCTTCTGCCAGCTGTTCGGCAATCTTCTCGGTGGTACCGGTCTTGCCGGCTACACGGTAGCCTGCAACATAAGCATTCTTACCGGTACCTTTCGAAACTACCTGCTCAAGCATATCGCTCATGACTTCGGATGTCTCCTCGGAAATGACCTGTCTTACAACATTTGTTTCAGAAGACGCGATGGTATTGCCGTCGGCATCCACGATCCTGTCGACAAGATGAGGCGTGACGAGATCACCTCCGTTTGCCACGGCAGAAACCGCCGTGATGAGCTGAAGAGGCGTGATGGTGAAGTTCTGACCGAAAGATGCAACCGCAAGGTCAACTACATTCATCTCTTCGATATCCCAGAAAGAGCCTACGGCCTCGCCGGGAAGGTCGATTCCGGTCTTTTCGTTAAGTCCAAAAGCCTTATAGTATTTATAGAAGTTCTGACGTCCGACAAGCGAACCGATCTCCATAAATGCAGGGTTGCAGGAGTTCATAATGGCCTCAACAAGGTTTTCCGGGCCATGACCTGCAGGCTTCCAGCAGCTGATATTCCAGTCCTCGACCTGCTTATAGCCGGGACAATAGAAGCTGGTGGATGTAGAAACAAGATTTTCCTCAAGTGCCATCGAGGCTGTGAGGATCTTAAATGTGGAACCGGGAGAGTAGGCATAGGTAACCGCCTGATTGAGCCACTTCTGTCC
>JAFOHJ010000123.1 GCA_017421885.1 Clostridia bacterium | reverse complement strand
CAGATGGCGACCGTTGCGGCCTCTATCTGTGTAGGCCGCGAAGGAGCGGCCGATTCGGTGCCTCTGCGCAGCGAAGTCGAGGCTATTATCGCCTCCGGCGAGATCGATATCCCCAATCCGGTAATGATGCTGTAAGATAATAAAAATCCACCCTCGCGGGTGGATTTTTGTTTTACATATTGGCGATGATCTTATCTGTAATGCGCAGGCAGACGTCGGCTGCCTCGTTGACAGTCCTGCCGAACTCCTCGGCGCCTCCGTCGATGGCGTCGGATACCGTCTTGATAGCAAGGCAGGGAATGCCGCTGCGGTCGCAGGTCAGAACGATGGCCGCCAGCTCCATCTCGCAGATGTCGGCACCGAACTGCTGCGCAATGCGCGACTTGTTCTCGCGTCCGTCGACAAACTTATCGGCCGATGCACAGGCAACTCGCTTAAGAGAAGGCTCGACCTGCAGGGCCATCTCGATAAGACCCTTGTTGAGCGGGATATAGACCTCGGGATAGGATGTGTATCTGCCAACCTCCACATGGTCGATGGCCGAAACATCGAAGTCGTAGTGAACGACCTTCTCGACAACCACCGTCTTGGAGAGCTTCATGTCCTCGGTCAGGCCGCCGACAACACCAAAGTTGACAACAGCCTCTACACCGTATACGGCAATGAGGAGCTGAGTCGCAGCCGCAGCCGCGATCTCGCCCGCGCCGCTGTGGACTACATAGAGCTCATACTGGGGCATTTCGTACTTATAGACCTTGAAGCCGAACTTCTCGATCTCTTCGCTGGCCTTGCCGTACTTGCTCAGCACCGAGCCGATCTCGACGGCAACAAGCATACCGATCTTTTTCATTTCTGATCATCCTTTATCTTAATTTTATATTACTATAGACAAATCTTCGGTTTAGATTTAAACTATATTCCTGAATATTAACTTCGGAGGTTATTTTATGGATATATTGCTCGCCTTCGGCGTGTTTCTGATATCGATGCTGGCCTGCATCCTCACCGGCACCTCGATGGTGCCTGGCCTTGCTGTGAGCTATGTGGCCTTCTGTCTTGTGGGCCTTCACCGCAAATGCAGCATAAAAGATCTGCTCAGGCTGTCGCTAAAGGGTATGTATGAAGTGCGAATGGTGGCCGTTATCATGTTGGTCATTGGCATACTCACCGCCACATGGCGAATGAGCGGCACCATCCTCTATTTCGTATATTACGGCGTGAACATGATCTCGCCCAGCTTGTTTATCCTCATGGCCTTTCTGCTGACCAGCCTTATCGCCTATGCTCTGGGCACTTCATTCGGCGTTTCAGCAACGGTAGGCGTTATCCTGATGGCCATCGCACGCTCAGGCGGAGTAAACCCCGCGCTGGCGGCCGGCGCCATCTTCTCGGGTGTCTATTTCGGCGACCGCGGCTCGCCCGTCTCGTCGGCTGCCCATGTTGTGGCTGCCATGACCGACACCGATATGCCCGGCAACGTGAGATGGATGCACCGCACCGCGGCTCTGCCCTTCCTTCTCTCAGCAGCCATCTATGCCGTATTTTCCTATTTCAACCCTGTTGGCACCGTCGACCCAACTATGCTGACCGCAATCGAGACCGACTTTGTCCTCTCTCATGCGCTGGTCATTCCTGTGGTTATAATGCTGGTGCTTCCCCTCTTCAGGATATCCACTCTCACCACCTGCGCCTTCAGTATCGCTGCTGCAGGCATAATCTCGGTGATGATCCAGGGTATGGATGTGTCTGAAGTGATAAAGGCCTGCATCTTTGGCTATGAGCCTGCCGCAGGCGCGCTGGGTGATATGCTCAGCGGCGGAGGCATCACCTCGATGATCGAGGTCGACCTCGTCCTGCTGATCTCCTGCACCTATTCAAAGATATTCGAGGCCACCGGCGTGCTCGACGAAGTATCGGCCGTATTTGAGAAGCTCATAGGCCGTTTCGGACGCTTTGTCACCAATATCATCCTGAGCATCGCCTCGGTCGCCGTCTTCTGCAACCAGACCATGGGCAGCATCGTCTGCGCCACCCTGCTGCGCGAGCCCTACCACCGCGACGGAGCCACCGACCGCGAGTTCGCCATCGACCTTGAAAACTCGGTAATCCTGATCGGAGGTCTTGTGCCCTGGTCGATAGCCTCTTCAGCTCCTCTTGGATTCATGGGCGCCGATGCCTCGGCATTGCCCTATGCCTGCTTCCTCTATCTGGTGCCCATCTGCTATCTGCTGACCAAAAAGAGGTTCAATTTTAACGAATGACCCCTGCCGACTCGCAGTTATAGATCCACATTGCCCATAGCCTGTAGTATTTCCCCAGAACATGGGTGTGGTCGAAGGTATAGCTCTGAGTCAGCGCACCATTTTCATCGTCAAAGATGGGGTTGACGTCCAGCCATCCCATTCCCTGCTCTTCCGAAATGCCCTTGATGATCTCATTGAGGGCATTTATCTGTATATTGTTAAAGGTGGGGTCTTTGTCCGACCTTCCCTGCGACACATGAAGGTTGGCCTGAAGACATATATCAGCCTCGGGCTGAAGGGAGCGCACCAGCGCCACCACCTCACTGTATTTTTCCGATATCCTGCTGAGGGAATATCCCAGCTCGTTGATGCCCAGCATGATATATATCTTATCGTATTTTTTCTGGCTCAACAGTTGCTCAAGTGTGACCTCTCCAAGCCCATTTATCTCCACCGGCTCTTTGAACACGTTGAAAACGCTCATGCCCGTCTCAGCAAAATAGTCGGCCGTCGTAACCTTTCCGTAGCGGGCCATGCCCACCGTTCTCGAGTCACCGATAAAGAGAGTACCTTCAAAGAACTGCTCCATCATGGCCGCCTTTTCGACATCCTCGACCTCTATGCTGAGGGTGTCGATGGTCTGAGCGAGGATCCTAGTAATAATAGCATCGACCTCTTCCTGCGTCAGCTCCTCATCCTGAGTGGGTTCTTCGGGCAGGATGGGAAAGCCGCAATCCTGGGGGCCGCCCGATATATGGTTTAATGTATGGTCAAGGCTCATGGGTATCAGAACAGGCTCGTCAAATGCCCCGCAAGCCGCAAGATTTATGATAACTGCCGACACTGCCGCCAGCAAAAACTTTTTTCCATGGATCATTTTTTCGGACGCGTTTCCCTCCCTTTACAGTTTACATAACTGAATACCATATTCGACAATAATCTCTATTTTCCCTTTTGTCAAGAGGGTAAGAACGATTTAATTATCTTTCCATTTTATGGCTCTCAAAAAGGGCCTCAGACGACAGAAACAGCCCCCATTCGGAGGCTGTTTTTCTTTATCTTTCGTGTTTTCTCTTCCACCTTGTATATGGGATGGAATTGAGCCTTATGACGGCATAGTTATCCTCGAAGAACTTGAAGTTCAGAGGGTCATCCTTTCGGAAAATATAGAAGGAGCGCCTGTCGAGGTCCTGGGGCAGATAGGGGGTGTGAAGGTCGATCTTGACATGGTCGCGCTCGGGCTGATAGTCGAACTTGACCAGCATCATGGAATAGGGCACGGCATAGGAGGTGAAGTAGAGTGAGATAGGCGATGCCTCACCTTCGCGCGAACGCTCGTCGATGTCGTTTATCAACTGGTCGCGTGTCTTTTTCATGACCTCGAGGCTGCTGAGATTGCCGGGATAGGTCTGGCAGAGCTTCGACTCAGCCGAGTCCTCCTCACCGATGCTGCCCGGCTCGGGAATGATGACGGTGAAACGCGTTCCTCCGTCGAGGCAGCGCTCGAATATCCCTCGCTTGTGGTCGATAACGCCCTTCTTCTCTCTGCCCCACACAAGGCCGGTGATGGTCATGTTATACATCCACACATTGGAGGCTCCCTCCATCAGCTCGCCGATCAGATACTCTTTTTCGAGGGATCTGCGGTCTTTCATATATATGTTGTTCTTCCCATTTGATGCCCCAGTAGCAGGAGCTACTCCCTTTTCCAAAAGCTGTGCAACGATCGCGCCGTTGTCGGGCCTGAATGCCCCATCATGAAGGAAAAACACCGCCTCGGCATAAAGCCTGCACATGATGGCGGCCGTGTTTCTGTCGCTCATGGGCGCATCGGACGAAAGGGCATCAAGCAGCGTTTCGAAGCGGCTTTTGCGGAAGTCCGGCCGCTCGTGCTCGTCACGCTTTTCGTAAAGAGACGCTCGAAGCTCTTTTCTGAACCTTTCGAAAGAAAAAGGATGAAGGGCATCCAGCATCCTTCCTATGGCCTCCTCAGGATTCTCGTCGATCCTCGCGGCATCTCTGAAAGTGTATTTATACCAATAGCTGGTCTCGTCCTTAGGCGTAAAGAGAATGTTGCTGTTCTTCTTTTCGTAAACCGACTCGATCAACCCCGCCGTATCCTCATCGTCCGAGAAAAACAGCCGTGCAAAGTCCTTCTGGATCATTCTTGTCATTCCGCTGCCCTTTGCAAGGGAAGCCGATGCCGAAACAAACCACTGAAGCAGATTAGCCATTTACGTTCCTCCGTGATAACTCTTACTTATATTTCCGATTATAACCCGCATCAGATGCTCTTTTCAACTACTATTATCGCCCTTCTTACGAAATCCCTTACAAATCTTTTTTCAAACCCCTTTAAACAGCGGCTTCTGAATCTTTGAACTTACGAAAACTTTCTTAGATGATGCGTCTTTCTGTACGAAAACACTACCCCTTAATCTGTAATCACAAAAGATGACCGATACATAAAGGGGAGGAAACAGAAATGACAAGAACACTGGTTGAAAGAAACGACAGCTTAAACCGCAAGATGAACAACCGCGCAGCTTTTGAGTCTTCCTATTCGGCTCCCATAGCCGCAGATGCACACGAAGCAGTATGCGATATGGCCGACATTAACTTAAGGCGCGAAGGCCGAGCGCATGCTTCCGTTGCCTCCTTTGCCCTTCCCCTCGCCGCCGTATTCACCTGCCTCTCCGGCCTTTTCGTAAGATGACCACCCATTTTTCTCCATTAACATAAGAGCAGCCCACCCGATCCTTTCGGGTGGGCTGCTCATTTTCGGTTATCCTACGATAGACAGGTATTTCGCAGGGACCTCCTTCATCAGCCATACGCCGTTGTCGGAGATAAAGAACTCATATCCGTCCCTCTTCATGGCAGCGCAGTCGATGCGCAGGATCACCGGCTTGCCTCTGCGCGAGCCTACCTTTATGGCCGTTTCCACGTCGGCTGACAGATGAACATACTGCCTGTCCATGGGCAGAAGGCCGCTTTTGAAAATCGCATCAAGCCTTTTGCCCGTCGTACCGTGAAAGAGCTCGTCGCCCGGATCGGCTGTGGGGAAAATTATCTTCACCGGCAGCGATGCACTGTGGCCTTGGCTTGCCCTGATGCGTTTTCCGTTGTCGCTGAACCTATAGCGCTGTTTCTCATCAAGCTCGACCAGCTCCTTAAGCTCATTAAGTGTGAGCTGAGGCTTTTTTGCATTGAGGCCGCGGAGAAGGTCGTCCACCTCGACCCATGCGCCGTTGGGGTCCATCTCAAGGCCGATGACCGAAGGGTCGTGCCTGAGGACGAGGGAGATAAACCTACTTACTCTTGTATAGTCTTTCAAACTTATCACTCCTGACTCAGGAGAGGCGCAATAAATACATTAGCCTGCGATTTTAGGCGGATACTCCTTTTCGAAGCGCTCGAGAATATCAAGCAGCCTCTCATCTAGATATTCCTTCGCTCCCTCACGCAGCTTTAGGGGGATGCCATAATATGCCTCGGCTATGCTGCCCGTAATGGCGGCAAGGGTGTCGCTGTCGCCCCCCACCGAAATGGCGATCCTGATGGCATCCTCAAAGCTCTCCGACTCGAAGAAGGCCTCCAGCGCTTGAGGCACAGTGTCCTGGCAGGTCTCGTTGAACTTGTATGTATCGCGTATCTCGTCGATGGTAAAATCAATGTCGTAATAGGACTCGCAGATGCTGCTGCGGATCTCGTCCTTAGTACAGCCCGCCTTTGCCATATAGATGGCAACTGCCGTGGCTTCGGCTCCCTTTATTCCCTCGGGATGGTTATGAGTGACCTCGGTGACCGCCTTTGAGAGCCCTATCGCCTCATCCATGCTCGATGCCGCAAGGCCGCAGGCGCTTACACGCATCGCCGCGCCGTTGCCGAAGCTGTTATAGGGCCCCATGTTGTCGCTGTACATCCACTGATAGAATCTTCCGCCATAGCCGCTGTTGGGATAGGGCCTGCCGATCTCATGCATGCAGTGGCGAGTCTCCCTCGACAGCTTTTTCATGCTGCCCTTCTCACGGAGAATTGCCTCGGCTATGGCAAGGGTCATGATCGAGTCATCGGTGAACTCGCATTTGGGGTGATAGAATTCAAAATCCTTTGCGCGATAGTTGTTCCACTCAAATCGGGAACCTACGATATCGCCGATGATCGCACCCAGCATATTATCATCCTCTCTTCTTTTCTTTCAGATAAAGTATGTTGCTGAACAGATAGTTGCTGTGTTCGTCCACAAAGCGGCAGTATTCCGCCTTGCTTATGTAATATTCGCCGCCCCACGACGATATCCTAAGCCAGTTTTCGTCAGCTGCTGTGACTGTCACATAGTGGGCACGCGTAGCTGTTGCATGACGGTGGTTCTCGCGGTCAGGTGCCGGATAGAGGCCCAGCTTATCCTTGCGCCAGAAGCGGGGAAACTGGTTGCCGATGCTGAAGATAACAGGCAGATCCTTAGACAGCATCTCATCGATGGCGCTCCAGAGCCTTCCCTTGCCCACTCCCCACCGCGCGGTGAAGGGCAGCTTGTAGCGCATAAAGTAGGCATTGAGACCTATGGCCAGCGAGAAGCCGTTTATGCCGTAGTTGGGCACGACGGGCAGGTAATGCCGCCTGAGACGGTCGGCAAGGTCGTTGTATTCCTCAAGGGTAAGGCGATTATCCCTAAGGGCATCGGCAAAAAAACCATTTTTACAGTCGCCCCTATGATCCGAGAGGTACAGCAGCAGATCGCAGGAGGCAATAACTCCGCAGCCGCTTTTCTTAACATAATTCTGCCTCGAATATCTCTGATTTCCGCCATAGGTCACGCCGCGCGCGCCTTCGACCTCGATAAAGGGATGCCGCAATTCCTTTTTCATGTCAAAGCTCCTTTTCTGTGGGTTAACTATGGTTAAATTATACATTTATCCCATGACCTTGTAAAGACAGCCGTGGAGAGGCGATGTCGGTGGATAATATTTTTCATCAAAACCCACAAACAGCTTTGTAATATATTCCAAAAATCACAGAAATGCTCAACCAATCCTTTCGTTTTTTCGCTTTAAATGATATTATATTCATGCTTAAATTTTAATTTGGAGGAAACCTGAAATGACCAACAGACAGGAACTCATCGTCAAGAATGTTGACGTTAACAAGCAGCTTATCCTCGATGCAGAGAGATGGCTCTGGGCTCATCCCCAGACCGGCTACACCGAGTGGGAAGCTCACAATTATCTCGTAGAGAAATTCGAAGCTCTCGGCTATGAGCTGAACCTCGCAGGCAACATCCCCGGCTTCTGGACCGATGTTGAAACAGGCAAGCCCGGCCCCAAGCTGGCTATCTTCGGCGAGCTCGATGCTCTCGATATCGCTAACCATCCCGAGTCGGTCAACGGCATGACACATTGCTGCGGCCACCATGGCCAGGTAGCGGCTCTGCTGGGTGTTGCAGCTGCTCTTAAGCAGCCCGGCGCACTCGACGGCCTCTCCGGCTCCATCCGTCTGATTGCGGTTCCCGCCGAGGAAATGATCCAGCTGGCTTTCCGTGAGGATCTGCGCAAGCAGGGCATCATCAACTATATGGGCGGTAAGGTCGAGTTTATGCACCGCGGTGTTCTCGACGGCTGCGAGATCGCAATGATGGTCCACGGCGGCAACTCGGGTGACAAGATCGACTTCCAGGGCGGCCGCGGCATGAACGGCTGCATGGCCAAGACAATCAAGTTCAAGGGCAAGAGCTCCCACGCAGGCGGCGCTCCTCACCTGGGCGTAAACGCACAGTACGCAGCTATGCTGGGCCTCCAGGCCTGCAACGATCTCCGCGAAACACTGCAGGAGAAGGACACAGTCCGCTTCCATCCCATCATGATGGGTGTCAACTGTGCCGTTAACATCATTCCCGACGAGATGAAGATCGAGTCCTACGTCCGCGGCTCTTCTCTCGAGGCTATGAAGCGCGAGAACCGCAAGTTCAACACGCTCTGACCGGCGCTGCTCTCGCTATGGGTGCAGGTGTCGAGCTGTGCGACCGTCCCGGCTATTCGCCCGAGATCCACGACCCCGACTTCATGAGACTGGTCGAGCAGTGCTGCAAGGACCTCGTTGGTGACGACAGAGTTGCCTTTAACTATACAAACTGGGGCACAGGTTCCTCCGACTTCGGCGATATCACCTGCGTCATGCCCGGTGTTCAGTTCTTCTGCGGCGGTGCAAGCGGCGTTGCTCACGGCATTGACTACTATATCACCGACCCCAACCGTCTGTGTGTCAACTCGGCAAAGGCT
>JAFOHJ010000017.1 GCA_017421885.1 Clostridia bacterium | reverse complement strand
GTTCCTCCGACTTCGGCGACATCACATGTGTAATGCCCGGCGTTCAGTTCTTCTGCGGCGGTGCTACAGGTGTTGCTCACGGTATCGACTATTTCATCACAGATGCTAACCGTCTGTGCGTCAATTCGGCAAAGGCTCAGCTGTTTGTAGTTGATGCTCTGCTCTCCGGCGAAGCTGCAAAGGCTAAGGAGATCATCGCTAACTACGAGCCTCAGTATCCCTCGATCAAGGCATACCTCGAAGCTATCAACGAGCTCATCCTTGACAAGGACGCTGTCGTCTACGACGAAAACGGCAACGCAACAGTTGACTTCCAGAATATCTGATAAATATTTAGGATACATACTGAAAGGCTCCCTCCGGGGAGCCTTTTTTGTGCCGTTTGAGTCGTAACGCCGCCGGTCAGAATAGCGGCGCACGATTTTGACGGATTTATTCCGGCAAAATATATTTAATTCTCAGGGGTCCTCGCAAAATCGAAGATTTTGTGGGGAACGAAAACGGCAATGCTAAGGTAGATTTCCAGAATATCTGATAAATCACAACTCATATATTGCAAAGGCCGCCCATTCGGGCGGTCTTTGTTTGTGCCATATCAAAGCCCTCTTTGAGAAACACATCCTAGGATCTCAAGTACCCTTCAGGTCATTTCCAAAAATGTAGGAGGGGTGCATAAGGCCCGTGGGAGGGTAGAACTCGTCGCTGGTATAAACGAACCCTAGCTTGAGCAAAAGTGCCTGAGAGGCCGTATTTTTGGGGTTATGGCCCGCATGAAGCTCCTTTGCTCCAAGGCGAGAAAAGGCATATTCGATCACCATTTCGGCCGCCTCGTGTGCAAGGCCCCTGTGCCATAAACATGGTCTTAAGTGAAAGCCGATCTCATATACGCCCTCTGTATCGCCATAGGGCCGCAGGCCGCAGCAACCGATAAACTCGCCGCTAGAGAGTTCGAAGATAGGCCAATACTGAACTCCCAGCTCCTCTCCCCTCTCCACCTCAAGGCTGAGCCTAGAAAGGATCTCGTTCTGGCTGAACACGCCGCTTGCGCAGATGTATCGGCTCACATCGGGGTCGCCCCACAGAAGAAAGGCAAGTTCACGGTCCTCTGTAGTCCAGCGCGAAAAGCCAATCCTTCGGCTCTTCATGAAATATCGGCGCATATATACCTCCATCTTATATTCTTTCTTTGAGTATGGGAAGCAGCGCAAGGCTGTCATTGGGAGTGAATACATGCTCGAGGATGGGATCGAGCAGCATTGCCGTTATAGCCGATGTAAAGCCGCCGTTATATAGGCAGAAGCCACCGTGAACGGTGACCACCGTTGTGACCATCGCCGCATGGACCATGCCTGCTGCCACTCCGCACACCGCGCCGTACTGCCCGGGGATAGGAGCCATGGCGCCTGCAAAGCACACACCGACTGCAATGGCCTGAGCGCTGAGCTGAATGGGTGTGATCAGAGCCGCAAGGGCATAGCCGGCCATGAGGGGCAGCATATTGAAGATGTGGACGCCGCAGGCAGGCAGCGCCATAAGGCAGATGATACATCCCACGGTAACTCCCGTCATGGGTGCGCCGGTGATATTGTAATAGGCCGTTACGAAAAGGCCGAACACACCGAGGTTTATCATGGTAAGGGGCACTCCTGCTTTCTTAGTGAGGTCGGTGCCGAAGGATGTGCACTTAAGCACCTCTTTATATCCCTCAAAGGAGGCACCATTCAAAAGAAAGCCGAGAGCGATCATTCCGCATGACACCAGCACGGCAAACAGGTTGCCGGCAAGGGGGTGCGCGGGGCCGAGGATACTGTCGGTGGGCGGCTGGATGCCGGCCGACTTGTAAAGCAGGCCATAGATCAGGATGGCGAACAATCCGGCAACCGAAGCTGCGTTATAGAGGCTGCAGCCCTTGTGAAGGTCGTGGCCATGGGTGGCAAGAATGGGCATCAGTATACCGGTGAGCACACCTACCGCCGCAGCCGCCAGAATGCGCCACAGCATCTCGCCGCTCATGCCGTCAAACAGCGGATAGCGGAAGATGATCTCACTCACAAAGGGGGCCAGCGCCGTCGAAAAGAGGGCCATATTTACATTCTGCCCAAACGGCAGCCTACTGAGCTTTGCATAGATAAAGGTTCCCATCACGGGGAAGATCATATTAAGGGGATTTATGCCGAACAAGCTGAATCCCATCGTCAGGAAATATGCCATCAGCGAGATGTTTCCAAGTTCGCTGCGTGTCAGCACAAAAAGTGCCGCAGATATAAGTCCTACCAACCCAGCATTAAAGAAGGCTCCTCCCACCGAACCAAGCTCAAAATAATCGGTGGTCAGCCTAGAAGGCGACAGGATAATGGTCTTGAATCCGGCAAAGCTGTCTCCCGCAATCAGGCCGGCAATGACCGAGGCCAAAGCATAAAACAGCATTATTCCCACGATCATCTGATTTCTTCTTTTGCCCTTCATCAATATTCCTCCTATTTTATCATATATAATGACATTATTTTAGCACAGTGCCCATAGGGCCACAAGCAAAATGAAATAATTTTCGGCAAAATCCCCGGTTGCTATTGACTTCAACCCCGGTTTATGGCTTAAAATATCGTTATAATGTTTTTGAAACATAGAGATATGAAAGGAAGAGAAAGATATGAAGAAACTTGGTTTCGGAACCATGCGTCTGCCCCTCATCCCCGGTGGTAAGCAGACCGATATCGACCACGAGCAGGTAAAGAAGATGTTTGACTATTTCCTCGAACAGGGCTTTATCTATGTCGACACCGCCTATATGTATCACGACTACACCAGCGAGATGGCCGTCCGTGAGGACCTTGTAAAACGCCATCCCCGTGAGTCCTTCCTGCTGGCCGACAAGATGCCGGTGGCTTCGGTAACCTGCCGTGAGGATTATCCCCGCATCTTTGCCGAGCAGCTTGAAAAAACCGGTGTTGAATACTTCGACTATTATCTGCTCCATGACCTGACACGAAACGATATCGACATCGCCGAGGACGGCGGCTTTGAATTCGTACTGAAGCTCAAGGAGGAAGGAAAGATCCGCCATGTGGGCTTCTCCTACCACGACGATGCCGAGCTGCTCGATCAGATCCTCACCCGCCACCCCGAGATGGAGTTCGTTCAGCTTCAGCTCAACTACTCCGACTGGAAGGACCCCATCATCCAGTCGCAGAAGTGCTATGACGTATGTGTCAAGCACGGCAAGAAGGTCTGGGTAATGGAGCCTATCAAGGGCGGCGCTCTGGCCAATGTCCCCGCCGAGGTCGAGAAGATGTTCAAGGACTATAACCCCGATGCCTCCCCTGCCAGCTGGGCTGTTCGCTTTGCCGCCACACATGAGAATGTCGAGATGGTCCTCAGCGGCATGAGTGCTTTCGATCAGATGGTCGATAATATCTCCTATATGAAGGATTTCGTTCCCCTGAACGCCGAGGAAATGGCCATCGTCGAAAAGGCCATGGTCATCGTCAAGAGCTCCTTCGCAGTTCCCTGCACCGGCTGCCGCTACTGCGTAAACCATGCTCCCGGATGCCCCATGAAGATCTCTATCCCCGAGTATTTCGCCCTCTATAACCTCGTACATCAGTACGGTGTGTCGTGGAGCGTCAAGCAGGCCTCCAAGAACCTTGCAATGCAGGGCGGTGTTCCTGCCGACTGCATCGGCTGCGGCCAGTGCGAGCATCACTGCCCCCAGCACATCAATATCATCGAAAAGCTCAAGGAAGTTCCCATGTTCTAAGCTTTAAAATCAAAAGGCTCTCGCTGAGAGCCTTTTATTTTTTCTCTTTCTGTTATATAATGAGAAAAAAACCTGAAAAGGTGGAACTATGGAACTTTTACGCGATATAATTTCCTGCTTTGGGAAATATCTCATATACCTTGTAATATGTCTTGCCACCCTGCTGCCTGCGCGGCGCATCTTCCGCATCCCTCAGGAACTATGGCGCAAGCTGCTGCATTTTGTGGCCTATACCTCCTCCCTCTGTATGATGTATGTTTCACGCGACTGGGTGGTGTCGGCGGTCTGCTGCATTATTTTCGGCGCTGCCGTCTATCCCATCCTCGTATTCTTGGAGCGTTTTGAGGGATACGGACACTTTTTCAATCAGCGTCATGGCGGGGAGGTAAAAAAGAGCCTGCTTCTGTTGTTCTTCTCCCATGCGGCTCTCATCGCCCTGTGCTGGGGCCTCTGGGACAAGCCCTATATCGCTGCCACCTCGATCGTTGCGTGGGGCACGGGTGACACCATGGCGGCCCTGATCGGCAAGCCCTACGGCAGGCACAAGGTGTTTCTTCGCGGAGCCGACCCCAAGAAGAGCTGGGAAGGAACAGGCGCGATGGCGCTTACGGCGCTTGTATGCGGTTTTGCAGCACTGAGTATGACTTCACCCCTCAGCCTGGGAAAGAGACTTCTGTGCGCGGTTCTGCTGGCGCCTGTGGCGGCTGCCGCCGAGCTTTACTCTCACGACGGCAACGATACCTTCACCGTATCTTTCGCCGTGGCCTTTCTTCTTGGAATACTGACTATGTAAAAAACTCCCCACCGGGGAGTTTTTTATTTGTATTCATTTTCAATAGGCGGATCACATTCCCAGCTTATGATTTTGAAATCATAGCTAACAAACGCCTCCCTTTCTGCTAATTCAGCCCATGAGAAAAATCCAGTATTTACATCAGTCACTGTAATATAGTATTCTTTCTCATTATTAATTCTGATATCAGGATCTCCCATAAAATATCCAGGGCGTCGTATGAACAAATGGATGTCATGTTTATCATCAAAACTGCATATTAAGTTTTCATTTATTTCATTGCCTTGTGCATCTTTATATATAATACTCCATTTTCTTTCTTTCATCCCACCTCCATTTATGAATCCTTCAAACTTACAAACAAAAGAGCCTTTATATTCGTAAGTCTGTTCATTAACCTCATATACGAGTTTGAAGTCAAACTCACTTTCTTTTATTTTAGGCTTTACTCCATGAACAAATAATCCACTTGCTCCTCCGCTTGAAAGAGTGAGAACAACTAGAAGATACACGAATAAAAGAACGGGTATAGCAGCCAGTATTCCCAGTACTTTAAATCCCTTTTTCATGTCTTCACCCCTTCATGGCAGTATCACCAATATTTATTTTCTATAGGCGGATCACATTCCC